>JAUIEE010000586.1 GCA_030428965.1 bacterium
TCGACTTCGCGAACGAGACCCTGCTGACTGCAGACGCTCCTTCCCACGGCGAGAGCTCATCGCCCGGCCAGCTGGAGAGCTTCGAACGCCTCGCGAAGGATCGCCTGCGAGCCTCGGTCTGGGGGTCCTCGGGCGGATGGCTGGTCGTGCACGAACAGTTCGCTCCGGGCTGGAAAGCGACCGTCAACGGCAAATCGACCCCCATCCTGCGCGCCGACCACGCCTACCGGGCCGTGCGCCTGCCCCGCGGTGACAGCGTGGTCGAGATGCACTACGCCCCCGCCTCGATCCGCTGGGGGGCCCTGTCCACCGCGCTGGCCCTGGCCACGGCCGCAGCCCTCTCCGCCCGCCGTCCACGCCACGCCTAGCGCAAGGATTCAGGAGGAACGGGAGGGGGATCGCCTCTTGACGCCGCTGGGATAGACAGCCCCGCCTCCGCGCTCCCCACCGTGCCCCCGGATAGAATCCGCGCCCGCCGTCCACGCCCCCCTCACCAGATGCATTTGCAACCTCTCTCGAGCGGCAGCCAAGGCAACGCAACGCTGGTCAGGGCGGGCGAAACTCACCTCTTGGTCGATGCGGGCTTGCCCCTCGACGAGCTCCTCGAGCGCCTGGAGAGCGCGCGGGTCTCTCCGCGCCGGATCGGGCACATCGCTCTGACCCACGGACACCTGGACCACGCACGTTCGGCCGGCCTGCTCGCCAAGAAGACCGGCGCTCGCGTCCATTGCTGCGAGAGGCTGATGTCCAACGCCTCCCTGCGCTCTGCCCCGAGCCTGGCCCGTTTGACGGTGGGCTCTCCCCAGCCCCTGGGCGGGCCGCGCGGAGAAGAGGAGCTCAACCTTCGAGCCGTGAAGATCCCCCACGACGCCGATCCCACCGTCGCCTTCCTGCTCGAGCACGCCGGCCGGCGGGCCGTGGTCCTGACCGACATGGGACACGCCGATCGCAACGTGGCCCGCCAGCTCGCGGACGCTCACCTGATCCTGATCGAATTCAATCACGACCTCGAGCTGCTCGAGCGTGGCCCCTATCCCCCCAAACTGAAACGCCGGGTCGCGGGCGACCAGGGACACCTGTCCAACGTCGACGCGGCCCGCATGCTCGGGTGGATGGCAGGCCCCAACCTGCACACCGTGGTGCTCGCCCACCTGTCCGAGACGAACAACCGGCCCGAGCTGGCCCGAACCTGCGCCGAGACAGCCCTGGCCGACCTCGGCCTCCGCGGTGTGCGCGTCTTGATCGCGCATCAGGAACAAGTGGGTCCCAACCTGGAGGTGTGACTTGAACCCGATCCTGACCTGCATGCGCGCCCACCGCACGGTGCGCCGATTCCGTTCCGACGCCTTGCCCGAAGACGTGGTACACGAAGCGATCCAGTGCGCCCAGAAGGCCTCCACCTCCCACCACGTCCAGGGCTACGCCCTCCTGCGCGTCCGGAATCCGGCCACGCGCCAGAAGCTCGCGGAGCTCACCGGAGACCAACCTCAGGTCGCCGAGGCCGGGGCCTTCTTCGTGGTCTGCGCCGAGCAACGCCGTCACCGCCTGGCCACCCAGGCCGCCGGCGAGCCCTTCGAGAGCAACCTCGAGTCCTTCCTGGTCGGCATCGTCGATGCTTCCCTGTTCGCCCAGAACCTGGCCCTGGCGTTCGAGTCCCAGGACTACGGCGTGTGCTTCATCGGCGGGCTGCGCACCCGCCTGGCGGAAGTCGACGAGCTGCTCGACTTGCCCCAGGACGTCTTCCCCCTGTTCGGCCTGTGCGTCGGGGTACCTCGGGAACGACCGGATCCCCGCCCCCGGCTACCGCTCGCGGGAGTCCTGTTCGAGGAACGCTACGGGAGCGAGGCCCAGACGCAGGAGGCCGTGGAACAGCTCGACGCGGAGCTGGGGCCCTACTTCGCCCGCCGGGGTCGCCCCCACTACACCTGGAGCGGCGCCATCGCACGCTTGTTCCGCCGCCCCCAGCGACCTCAGCTCAAGGCCTACTACGAGTCCAAGGGAGCTCGACTTCGATGAGCCCGCACCTTCGTGCGCGTCCCCGAACCTGCACTCAGTCGAGCGGAGGTCGCCAGAAGCTCCAGCGGACGATGGCCCAAAGGGCGCCGAAGCCATCGCTCGGCCGGATCTTCTTGCCCTCCGAGACGTCGCGACCGGCGTAGCTGATCGGCACCTCGTAGATGCGGGCCTTCATGCGGGCCACCTTGCAGGTGATCTCCGGCTCGACCGAGAAGCCCC
>JAUIEE010000119.1 GCA_030428965.1 bacterium
CCCTTGCCCCTGCGGCGCCGCGCCCTGTGGCGCCTCTTGACCGAGGGCACCGGGCAGTCGGCCGGACGCCGACTGGAACGCCGGGTGCTGGAGTCCCTGGGACGCGGCCAGTGCACTCGCTTCTCCCTGCCCGGCAGCTGGACCCTGCTGCTGCGATCCCACGAGCTGCACCTGCTGCCGCCCCAGCGGCCGGCGGCCGACGTCGAACGCTCCCCCACTCCCCAGGGCTGGCTTCCCTTCTCGGAAGAGTTCGCCCAGCGAGCGCTCCGGGAAAGCGAGACCCGCAGCTACCCCCTCTCCGCCCCCGGCATCGTGACCCTGGACGACGGTCGCAGGATCTCGGCCGAAGAGCTTCCCGCCGGCCTGCCCCACAGGTTCAGCGACGGCGGCGAGGCGGTCCTGCAGTGGGACGGAACCGCTGGGCAGCTCGAGGTTCGCTCTCCCAGGACCGGGGATCGCTTCTTTCCCCTCGGAGCCCCCGGTTCTCGGCCTCTGACTCGCTTCCTGGCGGATCGCGGAATCCCACGCGAGGAACGTTCCCGCTGCCTGCTGGTATGTGTCGACGATCAGATCGCGTGGGTGGCCGGAGTCGGCCCGTCCGAGCACTTCCGGGTCCGCTCCGACCACGGACCGCGCGTCCGGCTCTGCCTGCACCGAACCCCGCTCGAAGCGGCGGAAGCGCCTCCGGCCCTGGGGGCCTAGCCCGCCGGTGACTTGTCCCCCCGAGGGGGGTAGGCTCTTCGGTTTCCCCCACCTCGAGGGGATCCGGAGTGTGCCTTGTCTTTCCCCGAGCTCGAACGAAACCGGGCCGCCGTTCTGGAGCGGATCCGTAGGGCCTGCGAGGCTGCGGGCAGGGACCCGAACGGCGTACGACTCGTGGCCGTCACCAAGACCGTCGAGCCCGAGGTCGCAGGCGACGTCTATCGGCTCGGAACCCGGGATCTGGGCGAGAATCGCGTTCCCGAGTTCGAGCGCAAGGTGCGCTGGTTCCAGGAGCGGGGCTGGTCTCCCCGCTGGCACTTCATCGGACACGTGCAACGCAACAAGGCGCGCCGGGTGGTGCAACTCGCGGACGAGATTCACTCCATCGATTCCCTGCGCCTGCTCGACACGGTCGCCCGGGTCGCTCGCGAGGAGCAGCGCCAGGTCCAGATCTACCTGCAGCTCAAGCTCACGCACGAGTCCGCCAAGGGCGGCCTGTCCGAGGACGAGCTCCCGGAAGCCGTGCGACGCGCATCGGAAGAGAGAGATCACCTCGGACTGCGGGGCCTGATGACCATGGCCCCCCACGTCGAAGACCCGAGCAAGGGAGAGACGGCCGATCTCGTCTTCGCCCGGCTCGCCGCCCTGCGCGGGTCGGTTCCGGCCGATGCCTGGTGTGCGGATCCACTGCTCTCCATGGGAATGAGCGGGGACCTGGAGCTGGCCATCGCCCGCGGCTCCGACCTCGTGCGCGTTGGAAGCGCGCTGTTCGAATCGAAGCGGCCGAACGGGGCCAGCACCCCACCGATGGAGTCCACGCCGTGAACGCCGCCCACGAAACGCCCCTGGCGCTGCGCGTCGAGGGAGACGCGCAGCGCCAGAAGCTCCTGCCGCCCCACGGGACGCTCGTGATCGGGTCCGCCGAGGACAAGGCGGGGCTCGTGGTCGCGGGGCAGGGCGTGGCCGACGCGCACTGCGCCATCGGCTCCATCAAGGGGGGCGGCTGGGCGATCAAGGACCTGGGCTCGCGCTACGGCACCATCGTCAACGGTGAGCCGGTGGAGTCGACGCGCCTGAAGGCCGGCGATGAGATCCTGCTCGGCTCACGGCGCCTCGTCGTCGTTCCGGGGAACTCATCCGGCGTTGCTCCACGCAACGGAGGCTCCAAGAAGAAGGCGCCGACCGGGACGCAGCGCAAGGAGAGCCCGCGTATCGGAGGCTACCGCATCGAGAGACCTCTGGGTCGTGGGGGGATGGGTCAGGTCTTCCTCGCGGTGCAGGAGAGCCTCAACCGTCCGGTCGCATTGAAGATCCTCTCCCAGCGGCTCGCCGCGGACCGCGACTTCGTCCAGCGCTTTCAGAAGGAAGCCCGCTCGGCCGCGGCCCTGAGTCATCCGAACGTGGTCGTGGTCTACGACGTGGGCGACGAGGACGGGTACCACTTCCTCTCCATGGAGTTCATGGCGGGCGGCAGCGTCGAAGGGAGAATCGCGGCCAAGGGCCCCCTCCCCTGGCGCCAGGCCCTGGACGTGGTGCTCGATGCGGCTCGCGGTCTGACCTTCGCCGAGGAACGTGGCATCGTCCATCGGGACATCAAGCCCGACAACCTCATGATCGCCGGCAACGGCACGGTCAAGATCGCCGACCTGGGGTTGGCCACCACGTCCGAAGCCGACGCCAAGGAAGAGAAGATCTACGGCACCCCCCACTTCATCGCCCCCGAGCAGGCTCGTGGGGAGGCCCCTGACCACCGCTCCGATCTGTACTCCCTGGGAGCGAGCGCCTTCCGCATCCTGACCGGCCGCACCCCGTTCGAAGGAGACTCCAGCAAGGAGATCCTGCTGGGGCACTTTCATCAGGAGCCGCCGAAGCCTTCTTCCCTCGTTCCGGATCTACCGCCAGGCATCGACCAGGTGGTCCTGCGGCTCCTGGCCAAGGAACCTGCCCAGCGCTTCGGCTCCGCCGAGGAGCTGGTCGCTGACCTGGAGCGCTTGAGGCTCGAAGCGGACCACGGCTCGCTCGCCGCCGCTCCACGAAGGTCCCGGCTGCCGCTCGTCGTCGGCTCCCTCTTGGTGCTGATCCTGGCCGCGACCGCTGCGATCTTCTTCCTGCGCCAATCGCAGGAGCAGCCGACCTCCCCCGGTCGGGTCGCGGCTCCCCGGAATCCCCCGGCCTCCGAGGAAGCCTTCCTGGCGACGAAGGAGCCCGAACAGCCGCCGAAGCTCGACGAAGACCAGGGGCTGAAGCTGCTCGAGCTCGAAGCGGAGCTCGCTCTCGGTCGCATCTCGGATTCCGTGAAGGGGCAGGAAAGGCTGAAGCTCCTGGCAGAGATCAACGAGAACTTCGCGGGTACCCCGGCTGCGGCCAAGGCCCGCGCCGAGCACTCGCGTCTCTCACGGGCGCTCGCCAGTCCGACCTCCACGAAGGCGGTGGAAGGCCAAGAGTCCGAGGTGGCCGAGCGGAAGCTGCTGGAAGCTCTCTCCTGGCCGCTCCCCGAAGGAGAGCTTCCCCGTCCGGTCGACCTGCTCGAGGACCTCGCCGGCCCGACCGTTGCGGCCCAGGCCAGTGCCTTGGCGCCCGAGAAGCTCGACGCTGTGCGTGAGTCGATCGTGGCGGAGTGCGCCCGGCGCCTGGCAGCGCGCATCGAGGGCCTCGCCGAGCCCACCCGTAGGGGAGACTTCGATGCCGTTCGCCAGGGCCTGTTCGAGGTTCGGGACCTGCTGCCGGCCGATCGATTGGCCCAGCTCGAGCAAGTCGAGCCCCTGAAAGCCCTCGGCACCCGGATCGACGAGAGGCTGGCAGGTCTCGATGCGGAGAGAGCCGCCTGGCTGCACGCCCGTCTCGTGGCCGATCGAAGCACCCTGGCCCGTTCCCTGGGCGCTACCAGCGGCGCCCACGGACTCCTGTCGGGAATCGACCTCGACGGCGTCCAGCTGCGCCTGGACGCCGCCAGGCAAGAGAGCTCGAGCCCCGAGATGCTGGCCTGGATCGACGACCTGGTCAGGGACGTCGAAGCCGCCCGCTTGCCCCTGCGAACCCTGGTCGACGAATTCCAGCGCGGCAACTGGCGGCGCTCCCGCGTGAACGATCCGCGCGGCGGACGTTCCACGGCGCGCTCGACCGTGGGAGCCACCGAGGAGGGTCTCTTGCTCGAGGTCGACGGCGAGGGGGAGCTGGTTCCCTGGTCCGCCTTCGGAGAAGACCCCCCGAGCCTCGACAAGCTCCTGCACGAACGTCTCGAGCGGGACTACACCGGGGAGGAGCTGGCGGGCATCGTCGCGCTCTTGCGCTTGGTGGATGCGGGCCACGTGGCGAGCATCGTCGGCCCCTACCTGGGGGCGGGTGCTTCCGAGCGCCTGAAGGCGGCGGACGAAGAACGCTTGCTGTCCGCCTTCGACCTGGCGTCGGACTGGTCGGTGGACACGGCGAGCGAGGAAGCCGTCGACAGGGAGCGCCAAGCGGCCCGCCTCCTGCTCGCGACCTTGCGCGCTCACCAGGAGCAGGCCTGGTCCGACTGCGCCACCTTCCTGGAGCGCCTCCTGGACGAGTTCGGTTCGACCTGGACGGTCCTGTTGCTCTTCGACGGGAGCGATTGGATCGAGAGACCCGGGAACCAGGAATGACCGTGCCCCTCGACGCAGCCGTCCGACGAGCGCGCAGGCACCTTGAGGAAGCGCGCGTCCCGGGTCCGGACGCCGTGTTCCTCATGGCGACCGGAACGGGCACCCTCCCCGACCACCTGGTTCGTGCCCGGGAAGTTTCCCTGGAGGACGTTCCCGGGGTTCCGCGCCTCTGGCGCTCGTCATCGCTCCACGCCGGACAGCTGGGAAGGCTCGGCGTGTGGATGCTCGAGGACCTGTCGGGGGAACCCGGAGGCCCCTGGGGCGACGGCTGGGAACAGGGCTTTCCCCTGTGGCTCGCGGCGGACTCGGGCGCCAGCGTCTGCATCCATGCCTCCGCCGGCTGCGGTCTCGCGCTCGAGGGTCCGAGCGCTCTCCCCCCCGGGAGCTTCGTCGCCCTGCGTGACCACCTGCACTTCCAAGGCCGCTCCCCGCTGGCGGGACTGGGGGAGAGTCGACTGGGTCCCCTGTTCCCCGATCTCTCCATGCTCCATCACCTCGGCCTGCGCAGGGCTTTCCTGCGCCAGGCGGAGCGCATGGGCATCCCCTGCCGCGAAGCCGTGGGAGCCTGCACCCTGGGCCCCGGTCTGGAAACCCCGGCAGAACGACGCATGCTGGCGCAGCTGGGCGCCGATGTCGCCGTCCAGTCCCTGGCCACGCCCCTCTTGGCCGCGGCCCACGCAGGGCTCGCGATCCTGTCCACCGTGTGCGTGACCGATCAGGGCGAAGGCCCCATGGACGTGGCCAGCATGGTGGAGGTCGCCGTGGAAGCGGCTCCGCAGCTCGAAGACCTCTTGCTCTCCCTGGTCGACGACCTGGAGAGTGCCGTCGGCGCCCTGAACGAACCGTCGCGAACATGAGCCAACCTGCCCGCATCGCCGTCCTCGCTTCGGGCGGGGGACGTTCCTTCGAGAACCTGGCCGAGCTCGCCGCTTCCGGAGAGCTCGACGTCCGCATCGAGCTCGTGGTCAGTGATCGACGCGACATCGGCGTCCTGGAGCGCGCCGAGCGATGGCAGGTCGATCGGCTCGTCCTGCCCTACCGAGAGCACCGGGACACCTTCAGCGACGAGGTCTTCGTCGAGCTCGAGCGGCGCGGGGTGGACCTGGTCGTGCTGGCCGGTTTCCTGCGGCTGCTGGTCGTTCCAGCCGCCTGGCTCGGACGGGTGATCAACATCCATCCCTCGTTGCTTCCCGCCTTCGGAGGCCAGGGGTTCTACGGCGACCGGGTCCACCGGGCGGTCCTCGAGCGTGGCGTGCAGTTCACGGGCTGCACCGTGCACTTCGTCGACAACGAATACGACCAGGGCCCCATCATCCTGCAGCGCTGCGTCGAAGTGTTGCCCGACGACGACGTGGAGAGTCTGGCGAGCCGGGTCTTCGACCAGGAGAAGCTCGCCCTGCCCGAGGCGATTCGGCGCGTGCTGAGCGGCTCGGTGGCAACCCCCTACGGCACCTAGCAAACGCGGGCACGCGGCGGCCCTAGGACTCGACGCCGCACTTGCGCCGAAGCCGAGTGAGGCGGCGCTCCAGTTCTCCCTGGCGCGCCTCCCGGGGAACGGGCACGACTTCGCGTACCAGGGACAAGGCGTCCTCGGTCGACTCCAGAGCCACGGACCAGAGGCGCAGATCGTGCTCCGCGATCTTGGCGGCCTGGACCTGGGCCTCCAGCGCAATCCGGTCCCGCCCTCCCTGGGCGACGGCTCGGTAGAGCTCGAGGGCCCGCTGAGCGTCTCCCCGACGTCGCAGGAGATCCGCGTGGAAGCACAGCCAGGAACGGTCGTCCCCGCTCGTCCGCTCCCGGGCGCACGCGCTCCAATCGAGGGCAGCGTCCCATTGCCGCGCCTGGGCCTGCAAGCGTGCCCAGCCCCGGGCCCGGGCCGCCCCGGATCCCGCCAGCGGCTCTCCCGCCGCGGTCCGTTCCACCTCCGAGCGCCCCAGGTGAGCGGCCAGGCACACCAGGCTGAGCACGTCGTCTTGGTTGTGCCGGAAGACGTCCTCCAGGCGATGGGGACGCCCGGCGAGAAAGTCGAACCAGGCCTCGGGCGCGAAGCTTCCGGGGAGGTCGTCTTCGCGCTCGACTCCGCACAGGGCCCGCTCCATGGTCTGCAAGCGACCGTCGGGATAGGCCTCGCGGTAGAGCCGGTGGAGCGGGTAGTAGAGGTCGAGGTGGGGCAAGCGATCGAAGGGCGGCTCGATCTTGTGCATGCGCATCTTGTCCTCCAGGCGGTGCCGGTCGAAGGACTTGCCGAAGAAGCTCACCACCACGCGCGAAGCGGCGATGCGTTCCGCCGCATGCTCCAGCAGCCCGGCTTCCTCCTCAGGTCCGCGCAGAAAGCCCTGCCACAGCTCGTACTCTCCGTCCACGAAGCGGCCGAGGCCAACCAGGAACGGGATCGTGCCGGCCCCACCGGAGAGCCCCGTGGTTTCGATGTCCAGGAAGATCGCCTGCTCCAGATCGACCTCCTCCAGCTGAGGGTCCCGTGCTGCCCGAGCCACCGCCCGGGGGCAAGCCTCCCGCAGCTCCCCCAAGGCCCAGTCTCCGTGCTTGCGGGATCGCTCGAAGCGTCTCAACCTCTGCCAGCTCGTCCCCCGCGATCCGTTCACCGAGGACAGCTCCCGGGGAACGCCCGCCTCGCCGTGGTCCCCCACCGAAGGTGACGCCCGCCGGGCTCTTTGTCGGATGAGCGAGAGATCCGCCGCCGGCCCGCTGGCGCGCTCTTCCCTGCGCAAGCGACGCAGGCGGTCGCGGACGGAACGCTCCCCGGCACTCATTCGAGTTCCTGCTGCTCGAGTTCCGGCAGAGGGGTCGGCGCCAGCTCTCGCCCCTGGACACAGTGCTCGAGGATCTTGAGCGCCGTCTCCTTGCCCAAGGGCCCCACCTCCTCGATCGGCCCCACGCAGGCCGGGCAGCCCAAGAGGCAGTCGCAGCGCCGTGCGACCTCGAGCGCGGCTTGCAAGATGGCGCGGTGCTCCCGGAAGAGGGACGTGCCCAACCCCACGCTGCCCGGCACCCGGTCGTAGAGGAAGATGGCGGGACACCGAAAGTGCCTCGAACGGATCTCGGTGGCCAGGCCGAGATCGGAGGGCTGGCAGCGCAGGAACAGGGGCGCGACCCGTCGCAGGAGACGCCCCACACCACGCCAAGCGGAGGCCCGACTGCCGGCCTGCAGTCCAAGCTGCTCCGACGCCGCCAGGGACAGCGTGAGCACGAAAGCCTCGGAATCGAGCTCTTCGGGCGGAAGGTGGATGTCCTCGGCTCCGACGCTCTCGCGCGTGTAGAAACGGATCTTCTTGTAGAGCGTCGCCACGGTCGTCACGTGCACCTCGACCCGCCAGACCGCGATGTCCTCTTCCCCTTCGGCGCTGGCAAGCGGGCGACTCTCCTTCTCCTCGAGGCGCAGCAGCCGCACCTCGATATCGGTCTCCGCTTCGGTGAAGTAGTCCGTGGGCGTGCGCCGCAGGAAGGCACGCCGATTCTCGTAGTTGAAGCGTTCGACCTTCCACGTCTCCCCTTCGACCTGGTAGATCGCTCCCTCGTGAACCGTGGTGATCGAGTACTCCCGGGTGATCTCGCCGATGGCCTTGCCCGTCTCCACGTCGAGGATGAGCACGTTATCCGGCTCTCCACCGTCCAGCGAGACGTCCTGGGCGGGGTAGGCGTCCGCGGCCCAGTACCAGGTCCGTTCGTTGCCCTCGGAGCGCGGCACGAGGAACTCGCACTCCTCGGCCAGGTAGTCCAGGACCTCGGTGAGATGCGGGGTTCCGCCAAAGCCTTCCTCCCCCTCCGAGCTCGCGCGGAAGGGCAACTCGAAGGCCGCGCACTTGAGCTGCTCGGACAGGATCACCAGGTTGTCGGGATCCACGGCCAGCCGCTCCCGGGGCGCCTCGAACAGGTACTCGGGGTGGGCAGCCAGGTAGCGGTCCACGGGATCGGAGCGGGCGATGAGCACCGAGAGCGAGGGTCCACCCCGCCGGCCGACCCGACCCGCGCGCTGCCAGAACGAGGCCTGGCTGCCCGGATAGCCCACCAACACGCACACGTCCAGCTGCCCGATGTCCACCCCCAGCTCGAGGGCGTTGGTCGACACGACCACCTTGACCGAACCGTCCTTGAGCCCGGCTTCGATCTCGCGGCGGTGCAGGGGTAGGTAGCCCCCGCGATAGCCCCGGATCTCCTCGGGCTTGAGGCCCATGCTCCGCGCGCTCTCCTTCAGGTAGCGCGTCAGGACCTCGACCGCGGTGCGTCGGTTGCAGAAGAAGATCGTCTGGTGGCCGGGGCCGCACAGGAGCGGCGCCAGTCGTCGAGCCTCTTCGAGGGCATTGGCTCGCAGGCCGGCCACGGCATCGACCACGGGCGGATCGTACACGCCGAAGATGCGCTCCCCGGACGGGGAAGCGTCCTCGCCCACGACCTGGACCTCGCGCCCCAGGAGGCGCCGGGCGTGCTCCTTGGGATTGTGCAGGGTGGCGGAGGACAGGAAGAAGCGCGGCCGGCTTCCGTAGTGACGAGCGATGCGATCCAGCCGGCGAAACACGTTGGCCACGCTGGAGCCGAAGACGCCCGACATCGTGTGCACCTCGTCGATCACCACGTAGCGCAGGTCGCGGAAGAGCTCGGCCCACTTGGCGTGATTGGGAAGGATCCCCTGGTGCAGCATCCAGGGATTGGTGAGCACCACGTGACCTCGATCCCGCAGGGTCCTCCGTACGGAAGGGGGCGTGTCTCCATCGTAGGTGAAGGAGTGCCAGCTGTCGGACAACTCGCCGATCAGGGCATTGAGGGACCTGGACTGGTCCTGGGAGAGCGCCTTGGTGGGGAACATCCACAGGGAGCGCGCTGCACCGTCGGATTCCAGCAGGGACTGGAGCACGGGCGCGGTGTACGCCAGGGTCTTGCCCGAGGCGGTGCGGGTCGCAACGAGCACGTCTTCGCCGTCGAGGGCCAGCTCGATGGCGCGCTGCTGGTGCTCGTAGAGCTCCCGGAGACCCCGCGAGCGCAGGACCCGGACCAGACTCGGATGCAGCCGGTCGGGAAAGTCCGCGCTGCGCCCGGCCCGGGCCGGTTCCCGGTGCCAGACGGCGAAACGAGCCGAGAACTCCGGATGGGCCCGCAGACGCTTCACGATCCCTTCGACCCGCGAGGAGCCCTGCTTGCGGAGCCTGGAGCCGCGCTCACTTCCCCGCGTCGCGGGATGGGTTCGACGATCGTCCATGGGTTCGGGTCCTGTTCGGGAAGCCTAGGGGCCCCCACACCCTCCGGCAAGCCCAATCCCTCTGGGAAACCGGGGCGGACAACCTTAGGTTTCGAGCCCCTCGCACCCGAGTTGGCCTCCCATGGGTTCCTCTCCCTCCTCCGCCCCCAAGAAGCGTCGCCTCTGGCTGCGCCTGTGCGTCACGCTCACGATCTCCTTCCTGGCCCTCGAGGGGCTCGCGCGCTGGTACTCCCAGGAGGCCTCCAACGGCATGGACTCGGTGCGCTTCAAGCGCCTCGCCCAGTGCGCCCTCCTGCCCTATCAACCCACGGACGAGGTCCTGGAAAGCTGGCTGGGCAAGATCGACGAAGCGCGCTTCAAGAAGGTGCACCCCGAGCTCGGTTGGAGCCACTCCCGCTCCGCGACCTCGAAGGTTCGCGATCCCCACGGACGGCCCCTGCTCTACACGACCAACTCCCAGGGGTTCCGCGCCGAACCCGATCGGGTCTACCCGCCCACTTGCCCTCCGGGCGGAACTCGGCTGGTGGTGCTGGGAGACTCCTTCACCTTCGGAGCCGACGTCTCCCTGGAAGACGCGTGGACGACCAAGCTGGAAGAGCAGCGCGAAGGCATCGAGGTCATCAACCTGGGCGTTCCGGCGTACGGCATGGATCAGGCCTTCCTGCGCTGGCGTGTGGACGGCACCGAGCTCGACGCGACCCACGTCCTGCTCGTCATCTGGCCCGAAGACATCCTGCGCAACCTCAATCTCTTCCGGTACTACCTGATGCCGCGCTCGGGGTTCCTCCTGGCCAAGCCCCGCTTCGTGCTCGAAGGCGGAGAGCTGCAGCTGGTCAACTCCCCCATTCCCGCCGCCGACGAGGTGGCCGCCATCCTGCGCTCTCCCCTGGGCCAGGACATCCTCGAGCACGAGTACTGGTTCGACCCGTCCGAGCTGGAATCGAGCCCCCTCGACGCCAGCCGCCTCGTGCGCGTGCTGCGCAGCGTCGGCAAGGCCCAGAAGCGCCTGGTCAAACGCCAGCGCCTCTACAGCGGCGAGGACCCGACCGCGATCGACCTGGCCGTCGCGATCGCCGGCCGCTTCCAGCGCGAGGTCGAAGCCACCGGAGCCCGTCCGGTCGTGGTCATCCTGCCCCAGCAGGACCTGCTCGAACGCTTCCCGGGGGACGAGGACTTCCCCCTGGTCGGTCGCCTGCGGGAGCTGGGTCTCGACGTGATCAACCTGTTCCCCCTGTTCACCTCGGAGGAAGATCCCTTCTCGCTGTTCTACCCCTCGGCCCACTTCAATCCGAAGGGCTGCACCAAGGTGGCCGATGCCCTCTACGCCGAGCTCGAGGCCCTGAACTAGCGCACGCGCCAGGTGATCGCCACGACGCTGTGGGGCGGCAGCGGGAGGGTCGTGCCGTCGCCGAAGTCCTGCAGGGTCCGCGTTCGAATGCGGACTTCCTCGCTCTCTTCGTTCGTGGCGAAGATGTCGGGATGGTGCACGGAATGAAGGGTCGCTGTCCCCTCGGGCATGCCGGGCAGCTGCAGCTCGACCGGCAGCACCCGGTGCAGGCTCAGGTTGAACAGGACCAGCGCGAACCTCTTGTGGTCCCGGAAGGCGAAGGACTGCACGTGGTCGACGTCCACCGTGTGCATGACACGGTTCATCGGCTCCTGGCGCCAACCGGTGATCCTGCCCGTGTGCTGGGTACGGATCATGTCGCCCTGGATGGCGCGATTGACGAGCTCCATGCCGAGCCAGGTCGGTCGCTTGCGCCCGGTGGCCTCGAGGTCCCGCAAGAGTCCCCACAGGCGCACCTGCTGACCCTGGGCGATGCCGAAGCCGTACTCGAGAGCGGTGAAGGCGCAGATCGGTTCGACGTCGAAAGCGCGCATGTACTCCAACGCGTAGAGCGGCAGAGTCACCGCGCCGGCCTGGCACGTCACGAAGTCGTTGCGCAGGTCGAGGGGCAGCGCCGGGTTGCGCGTCGTGTGGTAGTTCAGCTCGTAGATCGCCAGCTTGGTGCGATTGTTGCCCTGCTCCACGATGTCGGCGATGCGCGCGAACTTGCCCTGGTCCACGTCGTCGAAGGGTCGCGCGAACAGGGGTAGGAAGATCTCGCCCAGGTTGGCGAAACGCTCGAGGTGACCGAAGTACGGCGCGAGGGCGACCTGGTCGTGATGGGAGGAGCCCAGCTCGATCCGGTCGGTGACCCAGGGGCTGTTCACGTTGGCCCCCAGGATGAGGTTGAAGCGCGCCGGCCTGAAGAACGGTGCCTGACGAAGGATCCCCAGGCGGTCGTGGCCGATCTCCGCCAGCGCCTCCGGCCCGCCCATGGACCAGCCCCAGAAGGGGTCGCTCGGACTCGCTCCCCCCCAGGCCTCGTTCGAGAACTCGAGGTGAACTTGATCGAAGGCCGAGGTCCAGGGCTCCGTTCGGCCCAGCTCCGCCCTGCGGGTCGCCCAGGGACGTCCTGGGCCGAGAGGTGCGGCCAGGTACTCGACCAGGCCTTCCAGATCCTCCGCCTTCCAGGTCGGAGGGACGCAGTACCAGGGATTCGCGCCGACCTCGGCGCACAGCTCCAGGAACTCGTGCAGCGAGTAGTCGTAGTGCTGGGCGACCCGGTTGGCCGGGTGCCAGCCCGTGGTGCGGCGAGCGAAGGGCGCCGCGAGCTGATTCTCGAGGTTGCCTCCGAACTGGCGCGAGAGATGCCTCAAAGTCGAGGGGCGCAGCTCCGAGAGCCGCTCGACCAGGGCGTCGGAGAACGCGGTCGGGTTGGTCTCGTCGGTCCGGCGCAGGGAGATGTCGTCCACCCAGACGTCGTCGTTGGGCACGAACAGCTCCAGGATCAGGCCAGGGGTCGGCTCCCCCGGCGCGTAGGGGCCAGGCCGATCCATCCCCTCGGGCACGAAGAAGTCCACCGTGAACTTCCTCCAGCCGACGCCCGGCTGGAAGGTCTGGTCGAAGAAGGTGCTCTCCCCGGCCCGCCGCCAGCGCGCGCGCAGCTTGGCCTCGGGGGAAGCTCCGCGCACCCAGACGTCGAAGCGGTAGTTGCCGCGCACGAGGTAGAGCTTGCCGGAGGAAGCCGCCCCCTGTCCCCAGGCGTTGTCCCACACGTGGAACCAGGCTGCCGTGCCGGGAAT
>JAUIEE010000120.1 GCA_030428965.1 bacterium
CCAGCTCGTAGCGGGCCTGCAGACGGGTCTCGCTCTCGTACTGCAATGGCAGCTCGATGGCGTCGAGCTCGGGGTCGTCCGGAGTCGCGATGAGCTTGGGGACGTCTGTGGGCCAGCGCTCCCGCCCCTCGGGGTCCAGCTCGAGCGATCCCTCGGGCGGACCCTCTCCGGGAGCGATGCGCAGCTCGCGGGCATCGTAGTGCACCCGGAAGCCTGTCCGACGGAGCGCCTCCCCGAGCACCCGCAAACGATCGCTCTCCTTGCCCGGCAGGGTCTCGAGTCCCGTGAGCGTGGAAGTCGCTCCAGCATCGAGGGCGGCACCGGCGGCCACGATCGCCAGCACCGGCGCGAGGTCCGGCTCGTGTCCCAGGTCCAGCTGCGCCCCTCGCCGGGGCCGACCGCGGACCCGCAGGCCTTCGGAGCCGGCGGAGGCGGCGCATCCCAGGGCAGCGAGGTGCTCGACGATGCGCACGTCCCCCTGAAGGCTGTCCGGCCCGAGCCCCGGCACGAGCAGCTCGCCCCCGCTGAGGGCGGCGGCCGCCAGGGCCACCGCCGCGGAAGAAGCGTCTGGTTCGACCTCCACCTGGGCCCCGGGAGCTCGGACAGGTCCGCGCACTCGGAACGTGCTGGGCGCGGGCCGCTCGACGCCCACGCCGAAGCGCTCCAGCAAACGCACGGTCATCTCCAGGTAGGGGCGACTGGGGATCTCTCCCTTCACCCGCAGCTCGCCGCCCTCACGTCCCGCCGCCAAGGCCAGCAGGAGACCGCTCACTTCCTGGCTCGAGCCCGGCTGCACGAGCTCGAGGGGCGCGACGCTACGTGCGGGCTCGATGGTGACGGGCCAGCCGTCCTCCAGCCCCCGGTGCACGAACCCTGCGCCCAGCTGACGCAAGCTCGCGAACAGGCCCGGGCTGCGGCGCTGCAGCAGGGTTCCGTCCGCATCGACACGGATCGCGCTGCCGAGGGGAGCGCACAGGGCCACCACGGCCGTTGTCAACCGGGCCAACGTGCCCGATTCTCCGACGTGAAGGGACTCGACGGACTCGGGGTGCAGCGTGCCCCGCAAGAGGCCGCGCAGTCGCGGGCCGAGCTCCCGGGCCAGGGTGGCATCCCTCCCCTCCTGATCGGCCCCGGGAACGATGAACTCTCCCTCGCACAGGGCGGCGAGGACCTGCAGACGCTGGGCCAGGGACTTCGAACGGGGAGGCTCGAAGCGCCCCTGGACCCGGGAGCTGGCCAGGAAGCCACGGGGAGCGGACATGGGGGCGATTGTAGGGATCGGGAAGGCCTGACATACTCCCTGTTCCCGCCCATCCTTCGGAGTGCACGAACATGCTGGAATCCTCTTCCGTCTACCTGGGCCGCAAGAAGAGCCTGGGCAGCCTCGAGCTGAAGTCCTCCGGCAAGGTGCGCGACATCTACGGGCTCGGGGAGGACCGGCTCGTCTTCGTGACCTCGGATCGAGTGTCCGCCTTCGACGTGATCATGCCCGCGGGCATCCCCCACAAGGGACGCGTCCTGACGGCGATCGCCACCCACTGGTTCGCCCGGACCGCCGACCTCATCCCGAACCACCTCATCAGCACGGACGTCGATCTCATCCCGGGACTCTCCTCCCTGGAGCGCGAAGAGCTGAGCGGACGGGTGATGGTCATCGAGCGCTGCGAGCCGACCTCGATCGAGTGGGTCGTACGCGGGTACATCGCAGGCTCCGGCTGGAAGGAGTACCAGGCCCGGGGAACCATCTGCGGCATCGCCCTGCCCCCAGGCCTTTCCTTCTGCGACAAGCTGCCCGAGCCGATCTTGACCCCGACCACGAAAGCGGACCTGCACGACGTGCCCCTCTCCCCCCGAGAGGCGCGCGAGGCGGTAGGTCACGCGGTCTACGACCAGCTGCACCGGGCCTCCCTGGAGCTCTTCCGCAGGGGAACCGAGGTCCTGGCCCAGCAGGGGATCCTGCTGGCCGACACCAAGTTCGAGTTCGGGGAGCGAAACGGGCGGCTGATCCTGATCGACGAGGCCCTGACCCCCGACAGCTCTCGCTTCTGGCCCGCCGCCGAGTACGCCCCGGGTCGTGACCAGCCCAGCTACGACAAGCAGATCCTGCGGAACTGGCTCGAGACCCTCGACTGGAACAAGGAGGCTCCGGGCCCGGAGCTCCCCGCGGACCTCGTGCTTCGGATTTCGAAACGCTACCTGGAGATCTGCGAGAAGATCACCGGATCCCATCCGGTCGGTGTCGCGGTCTAGACGACCGCAACTCCCCCCAACCCCTACGACCAAGACCGATGCACGTCGAGACACTCGCCTGGGTCGGAGGCCGCCCGGGCTTCGTTCGCCTGATCGAGCAGACCCTCCTGCCCCGCGAGGAGCGGGAGGTCGAGATTCGGACCGTCGACGAGATGGTCGACGCGATCTACCGTCTGGCCGTGCGCGGTGCCCCCGCCATCGGCGTCGCCGCGGCCTACGGACTCCTGCTCGGCCTGCAGGACCAGGAGTTCGAGGACGGTGCCGACTTCCTGGGACGAGCCCGGGAAAGTGCCGCCCGCCTCGGGAGCGCGCGCCCCACGGCCGTCAACCTGTTCTGGGCCCTGGACCGCATGGTCGCCCGGGCCGAGCGGGACCAGGCCGCGGGCAAGACCAGCGACGAGCTCCTCGCGGGTCTGTTCGAGGAAGCGAAGAACATCCACAGCGAAGATGCGCACCAGTGCCGCCGCATGGGTGAGGTCGGCGCCGACCTCCTGCGGGACGGCATGTCCCTCCTGACCCACTGCAACGCGGGGGCCTTGGCCACCGGCGGAATGGGCACGGCCCTGGCTCCGATGTACGTCGCCCACGAGCGCGGGCTCTCCCTGAAGGTCTTCGCCGACGAGACCCGTCCTCTGCTCCAGGGGGCGCGACTGACCACCTGGGAACTCCAGCGTGCGGGGATCGACGTCACCCTCATCTGCGACAACGCGGCGGCCACGGCCATGCAGCAGGGCAAGATCGACGCGGTCTTCGTGGGCTCGGACCGCATCGCGCGCAACGGGGACGTGTGCAACAAGATCGGGACCTACGGGGTCGCGGTCCTGGCCCGGCAGCACGGAATTCCTTTCTACGTGGTTGCTCCGCTGTCGACCTTCGATCCGGACATTCGCTCGGGCAAGGACATCCCCATCGAGGAGAGATCGCCGGAGGAAGTCACGCTGGGCTTCGGGACCCGCACGGCGCCCGAAGGGGTTTCCGTGTGGAACCCGGCCTTCGACGTGACCCCCGCCGACATGGTCGCGGGCATCGTGACCGAGGTCGGGCTGATCGAACGGCCGAACCTGGCGCGCGTGGAGGAGGCCCTCCGCAAGGGCGGCCGTCTCCCCGAGGCTCCGACGGGCACCTGATCCCCTGGTTCGGGTTCAGATTCGCGGGGGCCAGGGTCGACAACCTGGTCGGCCTCGCTAGTCAGCTTGCCCCCCGGTCCGCCCTTCGGACCGTACAACATGAGCCCCAACAAGCCCAAAAAGGCAAACAAGCCCGTCGTCCGTACCCGGACTCCCCGTCCGGACGAGTTGACGCGCGACGCCTTCGAGTTCATCTCCGCGATCGACGAGTACAAGCGCAAGCACATGCGCTCGTTCCTCGACGACGCCGAGATCCTCGACGTCCTGTTCGAGCTCGGCTACGTCTCCCCCGAGGGACTCGAACATCCGACCGACGATCAGCTGGCGGCATTCGCCGACATCCGGCAGCGCTATCGCAAGGAACAGGGACGCCTGTTCCCCACCTGGAGTGAGGTGTACGACCTCTTGACCCAGCTGGGGTACCGGCGGCGCATCGAAGACCGAGCGGCCTAGCAGGACGCGCTCCGTGCCACCTCAGCTCGGCACGGTGGCCCGGATGGGGAACGCCTCGGTGAGCTCCTTCACCTGTGAGCGCACTCGCTGCGCCACGGACGCGTCGGTAGGAGCGCGCAGCACGTCGCAGATGGCCTTGCCCATGCGCACCATCTCCGGCTCCCCGAGTCCGCGGCTCGTCACGGCGGCGGTCCCGATGCGGATCCCCGAAGCCTTCATGGGCGGCTGGGTGTCGTAGGGAATCAGGTTCTTGTTGCAGGTGATCGAAACCTGTCCCAGAACGTCCTCGGCTTCGGCACCGGTCAAGCCCACGGCGGAGACGTCCACCAGCATGAGGTGATTGTCGGTCCCGCCGGACACGATCCGCAGGCCGCCCTCGGAGAGGGTGTTCGCCAGGAGACCGGCGTTCTTCTTGACCGCCGCTCCGTAGGTACGGAAGGCAGGCTCGCTCGCCTCGCGCAGGGCGATCGCCTTGGCCGCGATCATGTGCATGAAGGGCCCGCCTTGGTTGCCGGGGAAGGTGCGGCTGTTGATGGCCTTGATCTGATCCTTCGTGCAGACGATCAGGCCCCCGCGCGGCCCGCGCAAGGTCTTGTGGGTCGTCATGGTCACCACGTCGGCGTGGGGCACGGGGCTCGGATGGACTCCGGCCGCGACGAGCCCGGCGATGTGGGCCATGTCGACCATGAGCTGCGCACCGCACTCCTGGGCGATCGAGGCGAAGGCCTCGAAGTCGATCGTGCGGGAGTAGGCCGACGCACCCGCCATCAGCAACCGTGGGCGTAGCTCGAGGGCCTGGGCGCGGATCTTGTCCATGTCCAGGAGCTCGCTCTCCCGTTCGACGCCGTAGGCGTGAAACTCGTAGAAGAGCCCGGAGAAGTTCTTCGGGTGCCCGTGGGACAGGTGCCCGCCGTGATCGAGGGACATGGCCAGCACGCGGTCTCCCGCCTCGAGCAGGGCCATCAGGGCACCGATGTTGGCCTGGGTCCCGCTGTGGGGCTGAACGTTGGCGGCCTCCGATCCGAAGACGGCCTTGGCCCGGTCACGACAAAGCCGCTCGACCTCGTCCACGTGCTCGCAGCCCCCGTAGTAACGTCGGCCCGGGTAGCCTTCCGCGTACTTGTCCGTCAGGGCCGTCCCCATGGCGGCCATGACCTCGCTGGACGTGTGGTTCTCGGAAGCGATCAGCTCGAGGTGATTCTCCTGGCGGCGGGTCTCGTCCTCGATGAAGCGCCAGATGGGATCGTCGCTGGGGGGTGTCTGCATGGGGCTTGGGGCAGCGTTCTCGCTGAGAATCGAAAAAAGGGGCCGACCGGCCAGGAACCGTTCACTAGGGAACATTGTCCTTGCGCGGGGCTCCGCTGCAAACGCGACGCCTTGAAGGTCCCCAGATTTCAGCCAAGCTAGACCGAATGATGCAGCACGGCCAAAGATCCTCCCGACTCCGCCCTCGGAGCCTCGCCCTGGGCCTGGCGCTGCTCCTGGCCCTGTCCCAGACGGCCTGTGCACCTGAGGAGACGGCGCCCGGCCCCGCCCAGGACGCCTCGCTCGACGAGCCCGGCAACCGAGGCTTGCTCATCCTGCACCCCAGCGACCCTCCTCCCGAGCCCCTGCCCGGCGATCCTCCCCTGCGCCCGTACTATCACTCGTTCGGGCGGGTACCCGACGGGGAGGTGGTCGCGCACACCTTCCGGCTCAAGAACGTCGAGTCCGAGCCCATCGCCATCAGCTCCATCAAGCCGAGCTGCGGCTGCACGGTCCCCTCGATCTACACCTTGGACGACGAGGGCGAGAGGATCGAGGGAACGAAGAACCCACCGGACGGTGAAGCGATGCTTCGCATTCCTCCCCAGGCCGAGGCCTTCCTGGAAGTGCGCATCAACAGCAAGGACGTACGTCAGAAGAACATCGACAAGCTGATGACGATCATCGCCTCGACGGACAACGAGCACAGCTTCTACCTGCGCTTCGAGGTGCACCTCATCGTCGAGAATCCGTTCCAGATCGCTCCCGGCGAAGTGCGGCTGGGGCAGTTCGCGCGTTCGGCCGGCAAGAAGGCCACGGTCGAGATCGTTCCGGTGCTGGGCCCCGAGATTCGGGTGACCGAGATCCTGGACACGTCCCCGGAGCTCGTGGCCACCCTGGCGCCCATCGAGCGCGTCGGCAACCGACTGTGGGTGCTGGAAGCCGGGTACGATCCGCCGGTGGAGCCGGGCATGCAGCGGGGCTGGGTCGAGGTCGGCGTCGAACGGGACAGTGGCGAGGCCACGGCTCCCCTGCGCATCCCGGTCATCGGGACGGCCGTCGACGACATCGTCGTCAGCCCCACGCGCCTGGTGTTCGTCGCCAAGCGCGACTCGCAGGAGCCTTCCGGCGCCGAGCTCAAGGTCACGACCCTCTTGAAGGGCCATCGCTTCGCGATCCGGCAAGCCGAAGTCCTGAGCGAGCATGGAGAGCTGTTGAGGACCGACTTCCAGCCCGATCGTCCCGACGCGAGCGGTCGCAGCCCCAGCTGGAGGGTGCAGGTCGAAGCCCGGGGCACGATCCCCAAACCCCCGAGCTGAGCGTGCCCTACGTGATTCACGCACGCTGATTTTCCTGGGGGACGTCCGAGCTCGACGGCTACCATGCCGCCATGGCGCGCTGGATCCTCGTCGCGGTCGGGCTGTCGGGTCTGATCGCCGCCCTCTGGTGGGTGCGCGCCGAACCGGCCCGGGCCGGCGAGGACCCCTACCTCTCGGACATCGAACGGATCGACGAGTCCCTGCGGGATCCCCTCCGGGCCGCCGTGGAGAAGGCTCGCTCCCGGCCGGAGCTCGGCTCGAACTGGGGTGAGCTGGGGGCCCTGTGCGCGGCCCATGGCCTGCACGCACGTGCGAGCCAGGCCTTCGAACGCGCCGCCGGCCTGGATTCGACCCACCCGCGCTGGCCCTACCTCGCCGCCCTGTCCTGGATGGAGCTGGGGGACCCGGCCCAAGCGGAAGCGAGCCTCCTGGAGGCCCTCTCCCGCGGAGAGGACTACGCCCCCATGCACTGGCGCCTGGGGCTGACCTGGCTGGAACAGGGCCGCCTCGAGGAAGCCCACGGAGCCTTCGACCGCGCCATCGCCGCGGATCCCGAGGACCCCACCGGATGGAGCGGCCGCGCGCGGGTCCGCCTCCAGATGGACCGCACCGACGAAGCCCTGGACGACCTCCGCCGCTCCCTCTCCCTGCGCCCGGGCGATCGCTACGTCATCGGCCTTCTCGGCGTCGCCTACCGTCAGGCCCAACGCCCCCTCGACGCCGCCGAGCCCCTCAGGATCGGACAGGGTGCACGTCCCTCGTTTCGCGATCCGTGGAAGGAAGAGCTGGAGGCCGTGCGCATCGAGCTCGCCGCCTGGTCCCAGATGCGCGCCGCCCAGCTCACCGAAGCCGGCCGGCCCGAGGAGTCGATCGAGATCCTCGAGGCGGTGCGCTCCGAGCGGCCCGCGGACGTCACGCTGCTCAATGCCCTGGGCACGGCCTACTCGCGGGCGCGGCGCTACGACGAGGCTCTGACGACCGTGGACGCCGTCCTGGAGCTGGAACCCGCGAACCGACAGGGCCGTCTGAATCGCGCCACGATCCTCGGCAACCTCGGGCGGCTCGACGAGGCTTTCCCGATGATCGAAGGCGTCATCGAAGATCATCCCCGCTACGGGCGGGCCTACGAAGTCCTGGGCGCCCTGGCCCAGCGCCAGGGCGACATCGCCCGCTCCGCCGAGGCCTACCGCTCGGCGCTCTCTCTCGATGCCCGCAACGTCAAGGTCCGCGTGGGGCTCGGCCTGCTCGAGCTCCAGCTGGAACGTTGGCAGGCCGCCGAGGCGACGCTGCGCCGCGCCGTGGATGCGCCGCACCCGCTGCCGGATGCCTGGGTAGCCCTCGCCATGGCCCAGCTCCGGCAAGGCAAGCTCGAGGATTGCCGGCGCTCGCTGGACCACCTCGGGGACAATCCCCCCTCCGATCCCCGTCTCCTCGCCCAGGTGCGCCTGGGTCTGCGTCGCGCGGACAGCGCGGAGGAGCCTCGGTGAGACTTCGACGGTGGACGGGGCTGGCCCTGCTCTTCCCCCTGGCGGCGGGGTGCTCGCAGCAAGCCGTCCAGGCCGGCTCGTCTTCTCCGCCGGACGAGGTTCCCGCCCCCTGGTTCGACGAAGCCGCCGCGGAACGGGGACTGCGCTTCGAACACCGCTCGGGCCACGACGGCGAGAACTACCTCTTCCCCGAGATCCTCGGGGCCGGGGCGGCCCTGTTCGACATGGACAACGACGGCGACCTGGATGCCTACCTGGTCCAGGCCGGGAGCCTCACCGGGGCGTCGCCCTCTGCGGGCAACCAGCTGTTCGCCAACGACGGAGGGGGCCGGTTCGAGGACGTCAGCGCCGGAAGCGGGGCCGACGATCGCGGCTACGGCATGGGCGTCGCGAGCGGTGACTGCAACGAGGACGGCGTCGTCGACCTGTACGTCACCAACCTGCGAGCGAACGTGCTCCTCCTGGGCGACGGGTCAGGTCGCTTCGAGGAACGCGCCGAGGGCGCAGGATGCGCGGACAGGTCCTGGAGCACCAGCGCCGCCTTCCTCGACTTCGATCGGGACGGCGACCTGGACCTGTTCGTGGCCAACTACATCGACTGGTCCCTGGCGGACGAGGTTCGCTGCGAGGTTCCGCCCCTGGGCTACGACTACTGCAGCCCGAAAGCCTACGGGGCCCCTGCCCCCGACAGCCTCTTCCGGAACCGGGGAGACGGGACCTTCGACGACGTCTCCGCCCCGCTGGGTCTGCGTGCCGCCTTCGGCAACGGCCTCGGGGTCCTCCCCGGCGACTTCGACGACGACGGCTGGCCCGATGTCCTGGTCGCCAACGACGGCACCCTCAACCAGCTCTGGATCAATCGACGCGAGGGCGGCTTCGTGGACCTGGCGCTGGAGATGGGCTGTGCGGCCGACGAGCACGGGACGGCCAAGGCGGGCATGGGAGTCGCCGCCGCCGACTGGGACGGAGACCTGGACGAGGACCTCTTGATCGTCAACTTGGCCAGCGAGTCGGATTCCTTCTACCGCAACGACGGGACGTACTTCAGCGACCGCACCGCGATCGCGGGGCTGGCCAGCGCCAGCCGTCCCTACACGCGCTTCGGCTGCGCCCTGCTCGACTTCGACCAGGACGGCCAGCTCGACCTGTTCGAGGCCAACGGACGGGTTGCACGGTCCGAAGAGAGCCACGCAGACGGCTACGCCCAGGTGAACCGACTCCTGCGGGGCACCGCTTCGGGGCGCTTCGAGCCTCTGCCGGGCGACGGCACGATTCGGCCCACGGCCGCGACCAGTCGCGCGGCCGCCTTCGGCGACGTCAACGGCGACGGATCGGTCGACGTCCTGGTCGCCAACCGCGACGGACTGGCCCAGCTCTACATCAATCGCAACCCCGGGAAAGGCAACTGGATCCGCTTCGCACTGAAAGAAGCCAGCGGACGTCCGGCCCTGGGCGCTCGCATTCAAGTCGAGATCGAGGGCAGAACACGCATGGCCCGCGTGCGCAGCGCCTACAGCTACGCTGCGGCCAACGACCCTGAGGTCCACTTCGGCCTCGGATCCGCCGAGCTCGTGCGTGGGGTTCAGGTGCGCTGGGTCGACGGCACGCTCGAGACCTTCGGTGAGTTTCCCGCAGGAGCTCGGATCTCCCTGCGCCGCGGCGCGGGCGCCGTTCAGCCGCGGTAGACCCGCGCGAAGCGCCGCTTGCCGACCTGAATCAAGAGCCCCTGGTCGGGATTGGGCGAGGGGACCAACCCCATCGGATCCGAGGCGACCTCCCCCTCCAGGCGCACGCCGCCCTGACCCACCAGCCGGCGCGCCTCGGAGCCCGACTGGGCCAGGCCGATCTCGCGCAGCAGAACCGCCAGGGGCAGGCCCTCCTCGGGCCACTCCCCCTCAAAGCGCTTCTCGGGGATGTCGTCGGGCAACTCCTTCTTCACGAACTGCCGATCGAACGCAGCGCGCGCCTCGCTGGCCGCTCGGGGTCCGTGCAGGAACTCGACCATGGCTTCCGCCAAACGAGCCTTGGCCTCGCGCGGGTGACCGGCGAGCAGGCCATCGATCTCTTCCGAAGAAAGACGTGAGAGCAGGCGGAACCAATCCTCCATCTCCTCGTCGGCGATGCTCATGGTCCGCCCGAACACCTCTCCGGGAGGGTCCAGGAGCCCGATGGAGTTCCCGTAGGACTTGCTCATCTTGCGCCCGTCGAGCCCTCGGATCAGGGGCAGGGTGAACACGACCTGGGGCTCCTGGCCACACTGTTCCTGGAGATCACGACCCACGAGCAGGTTGAACAGCTGGTCGGTTCCGCCGAGCTCGATATCGGCCTCCACCTGCACGGAGTCCCAGCCCTGCATCAAGGGGTACAGGAACTCGTGGATTCCGATCGGCGCGCCCTCCTGCATGCGCTTCTGGAAGGTGTCACGCTGGATCATCTGGGCCACGGTCATGCGGCTGGAGAGCTCGAGAATCTCCTCGAAGCCCATCCTGTCGAACCACTCGGAGTTGCGCCTCACCTCGGTGCGCTCCATGTCGAGCACCTTGCGGGCCTGCTCGGTGTAGGTCACCAGGTTCTTCTCGACCTCGGCGCGGGTCAGCTGGGGCCGCAGCTTGTTGCGACCCGAGGGGTCCCCCACCATCGCCGTCGCGTCCCCCACGATCAGGACGATCTGGTGTCCGAGGTCCTGAAGGTCCCTCAGCTTGCGCAGCTGGACGGCGTGGCCCAGGTGCAGATCGGGCGAGCTGGGATCCATCCCGAACTTGACCCGCAGCTGCGGCTTGCGCTCGAGCTTTCGCTGGAGCTCGTCCGACTGGAGCAAGTCGATCGTTCCCCGGGCGAAGACTTCCAGGTGCGGGTGGGGCTGCATCGAACTCACTCCACTAATCCCTTCGGGCACCCGGAAGATCGAGCCCGGAGTCCGGATCCTCGGGCAGCGTACGAACGCTCTCGCCCTGCACCCAGTCCTCGAGACCGTCGCCCCCCAGCGCCCCTTCCCCCGCCAGCCACAGAAGAGCAGGCTCCAGGGACTCGTAACGTTCTCGGGAATCGGACACCCAGCGTGAGGCCGAAGGCAACACCTCCGCCAGGACGTCCCCGCGCATCTCGGGATCGACCCGGACGGCCAGGGCCAAGAAGTCGAGCAGAGCGACCTCTTCCCCCGCATCCAGGAGAGCGAGCAGGTCCTCGGCCGTGGTCGGCTCGGGATCGAGCTGACCCGAGAGCCGGTCCACCTCCAGGGGAGTCACCGGCACGTGGGCCGCCGGAAAGCCTTGTTCACCGAGGAAGATCTCACCGGACCTCAAGAGGAGCCGCCAGCGCTCCCGCAGGGCGATCACGCCGTCCAGCCGCACGGGAAAGCGCCCCAGCGGGATGCTGCGCACCTCTCCCGGAAGCAGAACGACCTCGTCCAGGCGGTCGGCGGTACGGGTCTCGAGCTCGGTGTGTTGAACGCCGAGGGCATCCACGCCGCTGCGACGATGCTCCAGGGTGCCCGGCAGAAGTGCGAGCCGAAGCACGTCTTCGGTCCGCTGCACGGCGTCCAGCACCAACCGCTGGTGGCCGGCATCGCGCGGAAGCTCCTCCAGTCGCAGGCTCAGATCGACGGCTCGAACCAGGGCTCGTCCGCGCAGAATACGGTCGTACGCGAGGGCTCGCTCCCGAGCCTCGCCCTCGGGGGAGCGGGCCAGGATGCGGTCCAGAATGGCGCGCGCCATCTCGTCCTCACCGTCGGCGACGGCGGCCCCCAGGGCGGCGAAGGCCGGGGCCTGGTAGCCCGAGACGTCCGCGTCCCGGGAACGGAAGACCAGGGCTCCCGTAGAAACGCCGGCCTCCGAATCCTCGGGGGTCGAGGAGCACGCGCCCAGGCCCGTGGACAAGAGCCACGCCAAGAGGCAACGCACTCCCCAACCCATGATCGAGGCCTAGCTGGCGGGAGTCTCGGGGCTTTCTCCGTCTCCCGCCGGCTCTTCTGAACCGGCGGACGCCTCCGGCTCCGGAGCCGGCTCCGCCGGAGCCTCGGCCTCGGCCTCGGCAGGAGCCGGACTCTCTTCGGTCTCCGCCTCCGCCTCGACTTCGGTGGCCGGGGGGGCCTCCGCGGCAGCCTTGAGGATCTTCTCGTTCTCGTCGAAGTCGGCGTGAACGAAGGACAGACCGATCTTGCGTTCCTCGGTGTCGACCCGAATCACGCGCACCTCGATCTTCATGCCGGGCTTCACCACGTCCTCGGGCGTCTCGATCTTGTGATCGGCCAGCTCGGAGATGTGCAGCAGCCCCTCGAGGTCCTCCTCGAGCTTCACGAACACGCCGAAGTTGGTGATCTTCGTGACGTAGCCGGAGAGCAGGTCGCCGATGTGGTAGTTGCCGGGGATGTTCTCCAGCCACGGGTCCGGGGTGAGCTGCTTGAGGCCCAGGGCGATACGCTTCTTCGAGGTATCCACGGAGAGAACCACACAGCGCATGCGGTCCCCCTTCTTCACCATCTCGGACGGGTGCGAGACCTTCTTGGTCCAGCTCATGTCCGAGACGTGCAGGAGACCGTCGATGCCCTCTTCGATCTCGACGAAGGCGCCGTAGGTCGTGAGGTTGCGCACCGTGCCCTCGATGACCGTGCCCGGAGGGTAGTTCTCCTGGACGAGGTCCCAGGGGTTCGTCTCGGCCTGCTTCATGCCGAGCGAGATCTCCTGCTTCTCCATGTCGATCTCGAGCACGACCACCTCGACCTTGTCGCCGGGGTTGACGATCTCGGAGGGATGGTTGATGCGCTTGGTCCAGGACAT
>JAUIEE010000121.1 GCA_030428965.1 bacterium
CACCGCGACCTGAAGCCGGACAACATCATGATCGAGTCCGGTTCCCGGGGAGAGCACCGGCTCAAGGTGCTCGACTTCGGGCTCTCGAAGCTCGTGGACCGGCCCCTCGAGGGCAGCCTGCAGACCCAGGCCGGCCGGATCATGGGGACGCCTCTGTACATGTCCCCCGAGCAGTGCGCGGGAGATGAGGCGGACACGCGCAGCGACCTCTACGCGGCCGGATTGATCCTGTACGAGATGGTCTCCGGTGCGAAGCCTTTCGGGAAGGAGAGCACGGCCGAGCTGCTCATCGAACGCATGACGAGCGAGGCTCCGTCTCTGCTCGAGCAGCATCCCGACATCGACATCCCCGTCGAGCTGGACGACCTCCTGGTCAAGGCGCTGCAGCGCAAACGCGAGGACCGCTACGAGTCCGCCGAGGCCATGGCGCAGGACCTCGAGGCCGTACCGCGCGATCCCGACAGCTGGATCTCCTCGGGGTCCGTGACCCGCTCCCGCCTGGCGGTCGAGCGCCACCAGCGCAGCGTCCAGGGCGAGCCCGCTCCCGAGGCCGGAGGATCCTGGCGCTGGAAGGCGGCCCTCGTCGCGCTGCTCGCGCTGCTGGCGGCGCTCGCCGTCTGGCGATTCGGTGCCAGCGGCAAGGCTCCGGCCGTCGGAGCACGGCTGCGGGACGTTGCGGTGGAAGCCCGGGGCGAACCGGAGCGTCGCTACCTGTCGTGGATCGACGAGGCCCGCGCTGCCCTGAGACGCCGGGACTCGGATACGGCTCTGATCGCCGCCACCGATGCGATCGGGATGAAGCTGGGGGATCCGGAAGCTTGGGTGGCACGGGGCGACGTCTACCGTGCCAAGCGGGACTTCGACGCGGCGCGGGCGGACTACCGTGAAGCGTTGAAGCTCGACGGTGGGGCCTTCGACGCCCATCTCGGACTGGGGTGGATCGCCTATGAGGAAGGCAACCTGGAGGAAGCGGGAGGCGCCTTCGCCCAGGCTTCCGAGCTGGCCCCTGGGGAAGGGGCCGTGCTGGCTGCGCTGGGAGCGCTCGCCTACCGGGAAGGACGTCCGGAGGAAGCCGAAGACACTCTTGTCGAAGCGGTGACCGCGGCGCCGACCCATGCCCCGGCTCTCCTTTACCTGGGGCGCCTGCGCTTGGACGGTGGCAACCCCAACGCCGCCATCGAGAACTTGATTCGAGCCCGACGTGAGGACCCCAGCTCCTGGCGGGCTGCGGCCTGGCTGGCGGAAGCGTACCTGCTCCAGGGCAAGCCGGACCGGGCGGAGGACCGCTACCGCGATGCCATGTCCGTGGCACCGGGCTCGAGCGAAGTGCGCCAAGGGCTGGCGTCCCTCTTGCTCGAGGCGGAACGCTTCGGGGAAGCGCGCGAGTTGCTGGAAGAATCCGTGCGGCGCGTGCCGGGGGACACGACCCTCGAGGTGCTCCTGGCGGTCGCGCTCCAGGGAGATGGGCGGAGGGGGGAGGCGATCGGGGTGCTGGAGGAGGCGCTGTCGCGACAGGCGGACGCGCGGGCCAAGGCCTTCCTCGGGATCCTCTACCACGGTGAGGGCTCCCTGCAGCGCGCGGTCGAGATCTACAGGGACGTCCTCGAGGAGGACGAGAACGCGATCGACGTGCGGCTGAACCTGGGGCTGGCTCTGTTCGGTCTCGATCAGCATCGGGAGGCCGCCGCGGAGCTCGAGCAGGTTCTGGCCGGCGACCCGGCCAACCTCGAGGCCTACTACCACCTGGGCCTCTTGCAGATGGACTACCTGGGGCAACCCGACCTCGCGGCGGACAGCCTCGAACAGTACCGCAGCCTCGGGGGTCGGGACCCCCGGGTGGACGCCTGGATCCGCCGTCTGGGGCGCTAGCGGAAGTCGAAGGCGCGGTAGTCTTCCTCGAGCTCCTCCCGGCGCTCGTCGAAGAACGCGGGGAAGCCCAAGCCGCGGGTCCGATCGCCGCGCACGGCGGCCTGGAGGAAGAGGCTGAAGGACGCCTCCCCGGAACCCTCGAGGCTCGTCTCTTCTCGGTAGTGCAGGAGATAGGCGAACCACATGCCGAGCTCCATGAAACGATCGTGGGGGCGATCGGTGTAGGAGGCGATCGGGTCCTCCAGGAGTTCGGTCAGGGGGATGAAGCGACCCGCGGAGGTGCGTGCCAGCCGGTCGTGCTCGCGGGCCCCGTAGGCCCAGTCCCAGAAGAGGGAGAAGTAACTCGCCAAGCCCTCGTCCAGGTAGGTGTCCGGGGTGGAAGTGAAGGCGTCGTCCAGGAGACGGTGGATCACGGCGTGGGTGACCCACATGCGTTGCAGCACGAGGTTGGGAACCTCGTAGGTCCCCACCGGGCGCTGGGGATGCTGATCGGCGTAGAAGGCTCCCAGGATCGAGGAGTGCTCCGCTCCGTACTGGTTGCCCAGCTCGTTGTAGGCGACGAGGTCCGGGTAGATCCAGATGGGTATGGGCGGATCGGGGAGGTAGTCCGTCTCGAGCAGCTCCTGGAAATGGGTGAGCATGGTCTCCATGCCCCGGGCGATGTCCGCAGCCAGGAAGTGACTCGCCACGGTGCGCACTTCGAAGTTGTCGCTCGTGACGATCCAGGGGTCCTCCCAGCTCGAGTGGTCCTCCCACAGTTCGAGCCCTTGGATCAGCTCTTCCTGGGCTCGGACCAGGGCGGCTTCCAGAACCCGATCGCCAATCTCGGTTCCCGAAGGCGGGGCAGCCAGGGAGGTCGTGAGCAGGGCAAGGGTCAGCATGGTTGCGGAGGGAGATTCGTCCCTGGAGAGGCGAGATTTCGAAAGGGCGGGCGGGAGTTCTCCTCTCCCGCACCTCCCGAAGCCCCGCGCTCCCGATAGGATGCCAGAACCATGCGTAGATTCATCGCCCTAGCCCTGCTGCTCTCGTCCGGGCCTGTGACGGCCCAGGCCCCCGGCTTCTTCGATCCTGCCCGCACCCTGGTGCGCCTGGCCGACGCGAACGGCGATGGGGCCGTGGAAGGGCCCGAGTGGGAGACCTGGGTCGCAGGACTCGGGGCGAACGAGCAGGGTGAGCTGGATCGCTACGCGCTCAAGCTGAGGCTGTTGCAGCTCGATTCGGACGGAGATGGGGCGGTGACCGCGGCGGACGTGGAGCTGGCGCTGGCCGAGGGAGCCAGTCCTCCGCCCGGAGACTTCCTGGGCAACGTGCTACGCATCCTGGCGGACGTGAACCAAGACCAGGGGGTGAGCCCCCAGGAAAGGGCGGCCTTCCTGACAGAGGTGCGGACCCTCCCCGAAGGTCCCCTGGACGACGGGGTCGTCATCGGCTGGCTTCAACGGGCCGAGGCCGTTCCGCCGCCCGACGACCCGAACGCCTGGGTCCCCGGCGTGATCCTGCTCTCCATCGACGCTGCCTTGGACGTGGACTCGAGCGGTGTCCTGACCCTGTGGGATCTCCAGCGCCTGCGTGAGGGGCTCGACCGGAACGGGGACGGCACCGTGTCCGCCGAAGAGTTGCGCCCCCCGAGCGGAGGGGGTGCCGGGTGGGCCACCCGTCAGGAGGTCTCGTCCAAGGACCGCGAAAGAGAACCGCTCATGCCCTGGCAGCGCACCTTGGATGATGCGCTCGCCCTGGTGCAGAGCACGGGCAAGCCCCTCTTGATCTGTGTGAACATGGATGGGGAAAACGCCAGCGAGTCGCTCGCCTGGGGACGCTACAGGGATCCGGACTTCGCCGCCCTCGCCGATGGATTCATTCCTGTTCTGGCCTCACCCGATCGGCGCGAAAGCCGAGAGCGCGACGACCGGGGACGCAGGCTCGCCGATCGCAGGTTCGGGCGCCTGGTCAACTCGGAGCACATCGACATCGAACCGGAGCTGTACGAGCGCTACTTCCAGGGCAATCGGGTCGCTCCACGCCACGTCGGAGTGAGCCCCGAGGGGGACATCCTGTTCGACGTCTTCCTGATCCAGGACCTGTCGATCATCGACGACAAGCTGCGGGAATTCGGTCGGCCGGGACCCCCTCGCCCGAACCCCGCGCGGTTGGGGGTCGAGGCCCTGCTCCGCAGTCCCGACGCCGCGGACAGGAGCGAGCTCGAGCGCCGCTTCGTGGCCGCTGCTCCCGCGGAGCGAGAGCGAATGGCACGGCTCGCCCTCGACCGCGAGCGCCCGACCCAGCACCCCGAGCTGCTGCACCTCGGCCTGCGCGACCCCGAGCCCCGGGTGCGGAACGCTGCCCTGACGGCGCTCGCGCAGCGCCCCGAGGGCCTGGAGCGGTCGCTGCTGGCGCGCGCCATGGCCGAGCTCCCCCTGGACCCGGACCTGGCGAAACCGCTGATCCTGGGCCTCGAACGGGACCTGGCCTCGGCCGATGGGACTCGCCGCGCCGAGATCGATCCTCTGCACCGGAGGCTGCTCGCGGGCGCGGGCACCCTGGAGCTGTTCGACGCCGAGCGCTGGAAGCTCTGGCTGCGGGCCTCCCGGCGGGCCCCGGAAAGGGACCTGGGGCCCGAGGACATGGAATCCACCATCGACCTTCTCGAGGAGGTGGAGTCTCGCCTGGACGAGGCGCCGGAAGATCCGGAGCTGATCGCCCTGGCCGCGGAGCTGCACCTGCGTCTTGCCCGCATCCAGCTCGCCACGGGGGGCAATCCGATGTTCTCGTTCCAGGACGCCCAGGCTTTCGCCGAGGATGCGCTGCGGCGCGATCCGGAGCATGCGCGGGCCCTGGGCTATCGTGCCTGGGCCAGCTACATGCTCTCCGACTTCGAGCTTGCGGCCCAGAGCGCTGCCCTGGCCTTGCCCGGCTTGGGGATGGAGGCGAGCGGTTCCCTGGTGGGGCAGCTGCTCGGCATCCTGGCCGCGGATCGAACGCGCCAGATCTACGCTGCCATGGGGGAGGGCCGCTCCTGGGAGCCGCGGCTCCTGACCGAAGCCATGGCGCTGTACGACGTGCTCTTGGTTCACCCGGACCTGACCGAAGCCCAGGTTCAGGGCTACCTGCAACTCCTGGAGACCGTGTCGGACCACCGGCGTCAGGGCGAAGTCGTCCTGCTGGGACTCGAACGCTTTCCCACCTCGCCCAACCTGCATGGCAGCCTGCGCAGCCAGCGGCTGCGCGACGGGGGTAGCCGCGCCCTCGAAGCCGCCTACTTCGAGGAAGTCCTCCAGGCAGCCCGGGAAGAGGCGGAGGCCGAGCTCGATTGGTTCCAGGGGCTCGGGTCCTTCGTGGCCGCGGAACAGGACGTGCAAAACCGACAACCCCAGGAAGCGATCCGCGCCTACGCCCGCAGCTTCGAGCTCTTTCAGCGCTCCCTGGAGGCGAACGAGAGCTTCGGCCCGTCCGCCCGCCACTATCAGGCCTTGGGCCTGGTGGGCCGCGCGCGGATCCTGGCCGAGGAGGGCAAGCTCGCCCCGGCGGTGGCCCTCTTGACGCGCGGGCTCGAATTGGCCCCCGACAGCGGGGAGTCCGCCGACGGGCTCGGCAAGACGCCGCTCGAGAGCGGGCGAGAGCTCCGCCGGCAACTCGAGGGCCTCGGTGAGGCCAAGCTGCTGGAACAGCTCGAGACTTGCTTGACCCAACTCCGTAGCTCGGGGGCAGGGGCATGAGGGAGGAACGCGAGCTGCGCCGCGCTGTCTTCGACGAGAAGCTGGTGACCTACTGGATGATCGGGAGCCTGATCCTGCTCGCGGTGACCTTCGTCGGGATTCCTTTGATTCCCGTCTGGCTCTTCGTGGGCCAGGGCTTCCATCGCCGCCAGTGGGAGCGCATGGAGTGCGTGCTGACGGAGAAGACGCTGAACGTGCGCCGCGGGGTGTTCTTTCGGGTGGAGAAGAACATCCCCCTGGACAAGATCCAGGACATGGCCATGAAGGAAGGGCCTATCCTGCGTCGCCTGGGGCTGTCCTCCCTGACCGTCGAGACGGCGGGACAGAGCCAGCCCCAGGGGGGAGATGCCTCCTTGACCGGCATCGTCGATGCTCCGGCCTTTCGGGACGCGGTCCTCAATCAACGTGACCTCGTGGTGGGAGGACTGCAGCCGAGCGCGTCGCGCGAAGACGAGGATGCGCTGCTGCTTCAGATCCGCGACAGCCTGCAGCGCATCGAGGGACTCCTGGCTCAGCGCTCGAGCTGAGCTCGGGAGGCGACGAGCTCGAACACACCGTCTCCGTCGAGGTCGCAGGGGAGGGCACCTTGGGGAGCCAGCACGGTCCCCCGCAGGTCCGGGTCGTCCAGATGGCCGTCTCCATCGAGGTCGCAGGGACCGTCCGGGAACGCGAAGGTCGAGGAGGAGGGGGCCACCAGGTTTCCGGCTCGGTCGAATTCATGGGCGCTGTAGCGCCCGCTCCCGTCCAGCTGAACGATCAGCCGAGCAGGCTGATTCCGATCCCGTACGAGGTGGAGCGGCTGGTCGGGGACGCTGAAGCCGAAGACGGGGCCGGCCGTGCGTTCCAGGCGGGGGCCGGGCGCGAAGTGGTAGATCATCAGGGTCTCCGACGAGGGCACGTCCGCGCGGAAGACGAAGAGCTCCTGGGAACCGTCTCCGTCGAGATCGAAGACCCCCCAGCGGCTGCGTCCAGGGGGAGCCACGAGGCGCAGGCTGAGTCCCTTGGGCTGGCCTCCCTCGGTGAGGATGTGCAGGTCTCCGGGGGCATCCGCTCCTCCCCCGTGGAGGCTGTGGAGTCCCGCGAGGTCGGAGACCCCCAGGGCGAGGGTCTTGCCCTCCCAGGCGGGAAAGAGGAGCGCTCGGGGATCGGGGCTGTGGTCCAGGCCCAGGACGTGCCCGAACTCGTGGGCCAGGACGACGTCGAGAGCGGGACCGGAAGGGGTGTCCCAGGCACGCTCGGCGTCGAGATGCAGGAACCAGCCCTCGGGCCCCTGGCCCGTGTGGGCCACCGCGGTGTCGATTCCGAAGGGACGGCAGGCTCCGTGGGAGCCGATGCGCCACGCGATGCGTATCGGGGCCGGGGAGCCAGCTCCTGCGGTGAAGGGGGGGGCGCCCGAACGGTTCCAGAGTTCGGCCGCGCGCTCCGCGGCCGCGCTCAGGCGGCCTTCGGAAACCGGTCCCGTGCCCGGATCCACAGACCAGGTGTAGCCTTCGGCAGGCTCGTCCTGGGGCCGGACGCAGAACAGCACCATGGGCGCACCGGCATCAGCCGGCGGGGCGTCCCGGCCCGGACCACAGGCGGCGGTCACCAGGCCCGCCGCGAGGACGTACCAAGGCTTCAGAGGGAGCGCAAGAAGGCCAAGAGCGCGTCCTGCTGGTCGGGGGCCAGGGCTTCGAACCGGATGCGTGCTTTCCTCGCCTCGCCGTCGTGATGCCCGATGGCGCCGCGCAGATCCTCGCCCCGACCGTCGTGGAGGTAGGGAGCCGTGTCGCGGATGCCCCACAGGGGCGGCGTACGGTAGTAGCCGACCGGCGCACCACGTTCCTCCATGCCGCGGAAGTCGTCCGGCATGATGTTGTGCAGGAGCAGGTCCGAGTAGAGCTCCACGGGCCCGAAGCTGCCTTCCAGGCTGGGCACGTGACAGCTGGCACAGCCCAGCAGGGAGAACAGCTCTTCCCCCTGAGGATCGTTCTTGGTCCGTACGGGGGGCGAGAGCAACGAGACGAAGAAGAACAGGTTCTCCATGTCCTCCGGGGAGAGCTCGGGGTCGGCGACGTCGTCCGCGTCGGCGGTCAGGCCGAAGCCTCGACCGTCGGGCGGTGTCGTGATGCCGGTCTCGCCGGCCATGGCGTCGTGCATGAAGTCCAGCAGACTGGGGATCTGATTCTTCCAGCCGAAGCGGCCCAGCTCCAGGTGGGTCCCGCCGAGCTCTTCCACGACCATGCGATGTTGGCCGGCGCCGTCGTCCTCGATCCGCCGCTGGCTGTCGCTGACGGGAACCCAGCGGGCGAGGCCGCGAATGCCGTCTCCGTCGCGGTCGTCCGGATCGGCGTTGGCCAGGATCGAGTCGTCGTAGATGGAGTCGATCAGACCGGCCCCGAAGAGGGTCGGCGTCTGTCGCTGCTCGAAGACGTCGGCCAAGCTGTCGTCGTAGTTCTCGCGGCCGTCGACCCAGGGCGGTCGGAGCTTGCTCGCCACCTGTCCGCCGTCGAGGTCCTGGAAAGGACCCATGCCGCCTTCGTCGCGCGCGAAGCGGAAGACGTTCAGCTCCAGTCCACCGGCGCCTCCCAGGACCGGGTCCTGGTGGCAGGCGCGGCAGCTGTCGGCGTTCAGCTCCGGGGTCCCCAGGCCGCTGCCCGCGTTGAAGGCACGGTTGAACACGCGCCGTCCTTTCAGGAAGCGCTGGGTCTCGACGCCATCCAGCTGACGGAAAGGCCCACCGGGAAGACCGACGCCGAGCTGGCGCCCGTCCTGCTCCTGGGGGAGGGCCCAGGCCAGGGGGACCATGCTCGCAAGCGCGCAGGCCGCCTGTACCCAAATCGGAGGTGTCTTGACCATCAGATGTGCTCCAGGAACCGAATCAAGTCCCGTCGATCGCTCGGTGAGAGAGCCTCGAAGGCATCGCGGATCTGCATGGCCTCGCCGCCATGCATGAGGATGGCCTCTTCCAACGTCGCGGCGCGACCGTCATGGAGGTAGGGAGGGAACAAGGAAACGCCCCAGAGAGGTTGGGTGCGGAATTCGTTGCCGTTGTGGGCAGGATCGACCGAGTTGCTCTGGGGAGCGCCGAAGTTCAGCTGGTCCGCCAGCTCCGGACCCATGTCGTGCAGCAAGAGGTCCGTGTAGGCGGCCAGATCTCCCCGGGAAGAGGGCAGGGAAGGCCGGTGACACTTGACGCATCCCAGGGCTTCGAACTGGGCCTGGCCGCGCAGGGCGGCGTCGTCGAAGGGCAGCGGGGCGGGCGGCGCCAGGAAGCGCGTGAACGCGATCAGGTCGCCCAGGTCTTGCCGTGAGATCTCGGGGTCGGGGACACCGTCGGAGTCCTGGGTGGGATCGTTGGGATCCACGACGGCCTGGAGCAGAGCCGCGCTGGCGGCGCTGACCGTGGCGTCGGCACCTTCGAAGGGATCGCTCGTGATGCCCATCTGGTTCTGGAGCGGAGCGCGCGTGAAGATCTCGACGTTGTTCGCCTGGGCCTTGACCCCGAAGCGCCCGATGGGGCCGGTGCGCGAGGTGCGGTTGTAGCGCCCGCTGATCCCGTCGCCGTTCTGATCGCTCGCGTCCGAGGAGATGATCAGGGTGAAGTCCGAAACGAACTCGAACAGGCCCGTCCCGAAGATCGGGATCGAGTTGCGCTGGGCCAGGTGCAGCTCAGCGCCGCCGCAACAGGAGTCCGGCAGGTTGAAGCGACCACCCTCGAGGCTGAAGGACGCGACCGCGTGTCGCCCCGTGCCGAAGGCGGGAACCACGGCGCTGGGAAGATCCGGGTGTGCGAAGCGCACCAGGGGGTTGGAACCGTACCCGTGCAGGTAGAAGTTGCGGTAGATGTCCGCGGCCCCTCCGGGCACAGGCGTGCTGTGACAGGAAGCGCAGGACGTGGCGTTGTAGAGCGGCCCGAGTCCTTCGCTCGGCGTGAAGCGCCTCGAGAAGACGAGGCGTCCGCGCTCGAAGGCCTCGGCCTCGCTCGGGGTCAGCCCATCGATGGGGCCACCCAATCCCGGGCGCGTAGGTCGTAGAGGAGGCAGGGCCGACACCGGCACGGAGGCCACCTCTTCGATGGCGGGGGGAGCCGAAGGAGCGGGCGGGCGAAGGGAATCGCCTTCCCCGGGTCCGCTGCCTTTGCTGCAGGCAACCAGAACGAGGAGGAGGACCCCGGCTTTCCAGAGGGGGGGACGCTGAAACATGCTCTCTAGGTCTCTCTCAAGGGGCCGCTGAATGGACCGACGGGCTCCATGGTAGGTCAAGGCGGAGCAGGGCGATAGACCCGCCGTGGCCCCAGGTAGCGGTATCCGGTGTCTTTCCCGGGCACCGTCCTCCAGAATCCGTCCATGATGAAGTTCCTTCCGATCGCCCTGGCGCTATCCCTGCCCGTCCTGGGCCAGGAGGCCTGGCCGGACGCCGTTGTCCTGACCGAACAGGCGCTGGCGCTCTTCCCGGTCTTCGAGGGGGACCACAAAGCCTTCCTCACGAAAACCGAGGCCCAGGGGCTGCGGGCGGCGAGCCATCTCCTGGCCGCGGCGAACGAGCTGCAGCCCGACCTGGTCTACGCGTATTGGTGGAGGGGACACGCCGCCTCGCTCCTGGCGGAGGATCGGACGAACCGGGGGCAGCCGGCCCTGGGTCAGGAGTACTTCCAGGAGGCCCTGGAGGCCTTCGAGTCCGCCATCCGCCTGGATGGAGGGCACTACTGGTCCCACTACGCCCGCGGTATGGCCCACACCAACCTCGGGTCCCCGACCAGGGCGATCGAGAACTACGCCCGGGCCATCGAGCTGGCCGATGCGGTCATCGACTCCGGGGGGGACGAGGCCACGGTCCTGGATGCCCGCTTGGTGCGCTTCAAGTCCCGGCGATGGAAGACGGACGCGCGCCTGCGCCTGTTTCAGTTCGAGGCGGCCAGGGAGGAGTTTCGCTCCTTCTACGCCGACAATGGGAACAACCAGTGGAACCTCGCCTACTCCCTCGGGGAGACCTACCTGCGGGAACGGGACTTCCTGGGAGCGCAGGAGACCTACCTGGGGCTGCTGGAGATCCCGGAATATCAGGGCTTCGAACAGACCTACTCGCAGCTCGGCTACCTGGCCGGGGTCCTCGGGGACCCGGAAGAGGCCCAGCGCTGGCTCGAACGTTCCCTGGAGCACGAGTTCAGCCCATCGTTCTATCCCCGCCTTTGGATGTTCATCCTGGCACCCGAGGATCGTCGCGCCGCGACGCGGGAGGAGCTGGCCGATTTCGTCTCCCACCCTCCGGCGGACGCTCGCCCCTGGGACCTGACCCTGGGTCGCTACCTGCTGGGCGAACTCGACCTGCAGGGCTTTCGCGAGGCGGCCCAGGGCGAGGTCGCGCGACGCATGGCCGAGGCGGAGGCCCTGGATGATCTCTCGTGCGAGGTGGAGTTCTACGTGGGGGCGCGCGAGGAGTGGAACGCGCAGGCCAGTTCAGGGGCCGCGGCCGATGCCCATCTGGATCGGGCACGACAGGCCTTCCGCAAGGCCCTGGGCTTCACGACCGGCGCGTTCAAGTGGGAGTGGGAGTTCGCGCGCACGGCGCTGTCCCGGGTTTCCGGCGGAGGCGTGCTCGGCGAGCAGGACTGGAGCTTGGACGGGGGACGCCTCAGCTCGGGGCCCGAACCCGGATGGCTCGGGGCCGGAGCCCTGGAGGGCAAGGTCGAGAGCCTGCGCTGGCACGCCCCCGGGGCCAGGACGGCCACGGCGGGCCCGCCTCCGAGGGAGAGCCTCGTGGCGGGCGTGCTGATGCAGTTCTTGCTCCTCGTTCCGGGCGAGGATCCTCGACCGGTGCAAGTGGTCCTCGACCTGCCCTAGGTGCCCACGAGCACTAGAGGTCGGCCAGGGTGGCCGTGCGCCCCTCGTTCTCCTTTCGGAGCCAGTCCATCAAGGGCGCGAAGTACTCCAGCATGGCCTGGGCGGAGAGCTCCGAGCCGGTCTTCTCCTGCAGCAAGCGACGCCAGTCGGCGCTGGCACCGGGTTGCATGATGCTCTTGAGGAACGAGCCCACCTCGTGGTTGCCGTAGTAGCTCGTGTTGCGGGGATCCTGCTTCAAGATTTGACGCGAGATGTGGTCGTGGAGCTGGAACAGGAGCACGAAGGACAGGGCGTAGTCGTAGTACTGACCCGGATCGTTGTTGATGTGGGTCTTGGTGGCTGCATCGCACCAGCGCTCGTCCCGTTGGTCGGGGGGCTCGATGCCCTGGAACCTGCGCGCCAGTTCCCACCAGCGTTGGTTCCAGCGATCGGCGCCCAGCTCGTCCGCGTAGAGCTCCTTCTCGAAGTGGGTCATCGTGCCCGTGGAGAAAGGGATGAACACCACGTAATTGAGGGCTTCCTTGAGGAGTTGCTGCATGGCGCTCTCGGGGGACGGGTTCGCCGGAGCCGAGAGGCCGATGGTCTGGATGAAGCGCGGCTGCATGGCGGCCAGCCCCATCAAGGAGCCGATGCCCTCGTGGTAGGCCCGGTTCGCCCCGGCACGCAACAGCGGAGGAACGTCGGGGTTCGTGTAGCACAGGTAGTAGTAGATGTGCCCCAGCTCATGGTGGGTGGTTTCGTACCACTCGGTGTTGGGCTCCACGCTCATCAGGGAACGTACGTCGCGCTCCAGGTCCATGTGCCAGGCCGAGGCGTGGTTGTTCTTCTTCCAGTTGACGCCCGGAGGAGCCGGATAGAGCGAAGACTTGGCGTAGAAGATCTCGGGCAGCTCTTCGAGCCCCAGGCTCACGTAGAAGCGCTCGGCCTGTTGGACGAGCCAGTCCGCGCTGTACTCCGCCAGGGTTCCGTCGAGGTCGAAGCCCTCCACGTCGACCAGGGCACTCCAGTCCTGGGCCCAGCGATTGGGGAGCCAGTGGGCGGGTAGCTGGTCGGGCACCGGGGCGCCGTAGCGTTCGGCGAGCTCGTGGCGTGCCCAGGTGTGCAGCTCCCGATAGAGCGGGCGCAGCTCGCGGTTGATGCGGTCCAGGGTTGCCAGCATCTCTTCCGAGGAGAGGCCGTAGTCGGACACCTGGTAGGCGAAGAAGTCGTCGTAGCCGAGCGCGCG
>JAUIEE010000122.1 GCA_030428965.1 bacterium
AATGACCATCAGGCCAGGCGTATCCAGCTTGCCTTGGGTGTCCGCCAGAGCCTTGTCCAAGTCCCGCTGCTTGGCATGGATCTCCGCATCGAGAAGGGCGACCGCCGCATCCTCCGAGCGATGACGGGCTGCTACCCGTTCCACGCGCTGCCGAATGAGGCCTGCGGCTATCTGACGCACCTCGATCAGTCCATCGCGGATATCGATCAGGTCAGAAAAGCTCTTGGTGTTTTCGATCGTCCGGACAACGACGTAGCTCTTCCCGTCTCCACGCGTGTTGATCCCAACCGCAGTGAACGGCGAACGGTCACCGTGATATCGGTAAACAACACCAGGTGGAGAATCTGGGACCAGACCGGATAGGGACAAGATCCTTTGCTGCTGCAAGTCCAGGAAGCCCTGCCGATCCACATGGGACGTCAAGTCGTCCAGGGAAGTCAGAATCCCGGGCCCCTTACAGCCAAGGGCCAGAAACAGAGACAAGAGACCCAGTAAAACGGGGCGGGTTGCTGGCATCGCCAAAACTCCGAGATTCACAAGAACGCAATAGACAACAAGCTGCGAAGGCTAGGGAAATCTTGCCCCCCTCCGCAAGCGAACCTCACAAAAAAGAAAAAGCCCCCCGGACATCCGGCCGGAGGGCTTCCCTCAGGAGGAAGGCTTGTCTCTCTAGACTCTAGACGCCGGCGGGCTCGGGTTTCTTCCAGGCTTGGGAAGAAAAGGCGGCGTCCAGGGGCGTTTGCGCCAGGTGGTTGGTGAAGTTGCTCAGGGTCTTCATGCCGACGCCCAGGACGACTTCGAGCATGTGACGCTGCCCGTAGCCGGCGGCGAGGAAGGCCTCGACCGCGGCCGGCGGAACCCAGCCCCGTTCCCGGACGACGGTCCGGGTGAAGCTGCGCAGAGCCTCGTGCCTGGGATCGGCCAGCTCGCTCCCGCTGCGCAGGGCGGACACGACCTGGTCGTCCACCCCCTGGGCCTTCGAGATCGTCGAGTGAGCCGCCATGCAGTAGTCGCAGCCGTTCTCGAAGCTCGTCGTCAGCAGCACGATCTGCTTCTCGGTCGCGTCGAAGTCGCTGGAGCGCTCGAGGATCTCCGCCAGCTGGAGGTAGCCCTCGAGCAGGGCCGGCGACTCGGCGAAGACGCCGAACAGGTTCGGGATGGTTCCGAAGGCTCCTTTGGCCTTCTCGAGGTGTGGACGGGAGGCCTCGGGGGCCGTGTCGAGGTTGTGAACGCGAAAGGGGGTCATGGGGTTTCTCCGTTGTGCGCCTGCCGTCGGGCTAGGCGGCCTGATGGTCGTCGATCTTGGAACGCAGGGTGGCCGGGGGCAGGTTGCCGACCGCTCGATCCACGAGCTCACCGTCGCGGAAGAAGAGCAGGGTCGGGATGGACTGGACCTGGAAGCGTGCGGCCAGGCCGGCCTCCTTGTCGATGTCGACCTTGGCGATGGTCGCCCGGCCGGCGTACTCCTCGGCCAGGTGCTCGAGGGTCGGTGCCAGCGCCTTGCAGGGCGGGCACCACTCCGCCCAGAAGTCCACCACCACGGTGCCCTGGCTCTGGGCGAGTTGCGAATCGAAGTCGGCTTCGGTCCAGGTTTGAGTGTGCTGGGTCATGGCTGTTGCCTCCTTGGGTCAGAGTTCGGTGTCCGGGATGGTTTCGAGGTATCCCTTCGCTCCCTTGGACACCCACGCTCCCGGCGGCCTTACCTCCAGGTCCCAAAAAAAATCCCCGGCGGGGCCGGGGAGCTCGAGAGCCTGCTTCCAGGCGCCTGGAGGAGGGCAGAGGGCCAGGCCCCGACTAGGGTTCGCCGTCCTTGAAGGCCTGGACGAGCAGCTCGAACTCCTCCTGACAGGCGGGGCAAACCTCCAGGTGCTGGCGCACCGCTTCGAGCTCGGGCGGGAGGTCGCCGCGCTTGCCCGTGCACTCCAGGAAGGCGCCGACGTTGGAGAGGAACTGGTCGCAGTCGAACTCCTCGCTCCGGGTCGCCGACACCAGCCGCAGGAGCTCCTTCATCTGTTCGCGTGTGGGTTCCATCACTCCTCCGACACTCCGGCCAACTCTGCCCTTACGTCCTCATCCGAAAAGCCGGCCTCGTTCAGCGCCTGCCTCAGCTTCCTGCGTGCGTCGTGGTAGAGCTTGTACAGGGCGTTGGCGTTGGTCTCCATCTGACGCGCGATCTCCTCGTTCGGTACCCCGGCCAGCTCGGCCCGGATCAAGGTCCGCTGGCGCTCGGTGAGGGCGTTCTCGACCGCCTCGTTCAGGGCCGCCAGGAGGTCCTGGCGCTCGACCCCGAGCCCCGGGTCCCCGGCCACGGAGCGCGGCTCCAGCTCCCCGGAAGAACCCTCCAGCACCTCCTCGAGCGAGCGGTGGGTCCAGTTGCGCCTGCGCAGCTGGTTGAGGACCACGCGCACGGCGACGGCCATGGCCCAGGTCGTGAACTTGCTGTTGCCGGCAAAGGTCTCGAGCTTGTCGATCACGCGCACGGTCGCATCCTGGGCGAAGTCGTCCAGGTCGCCGTCGGTCACGTCGTCCCGCTGCCCGAAGCTCCTGGCCAGCCCGCGCCGCAGGTAGTCCCGCAGGTCCGACACGACGTCCGGGTCCCGGGCCTCGAGCGTCCGCAGCCACTCCTCGTTGGAACGCTCCGAACCCGGGCGATGGGTGGACAGGGAGGCCATGCCTAGACCGTGCAGCACCCGGGGACACACGTCAAGCCAGGAGGGCTCCAGCGCCCGCTGCAGGCGGCACGCTAGAAATGGGCGAAGCTCTCGCCGTCGTAGCGCACGACGCCCTCTCCCGTGGTCCCGAACCACAGGTTGCCCGAACGGTCCTCGAGCAGGCAGTAGACCGTGGAGACGCCGAGCCCGTTCTCCCGCGTGAAGTGCCGGAAGCTCTTCCCGTCGTAGCAGGTGGCGCCACCGCCCGAGTTCTCGGGGAAGCGGCCGGGATGCCCGAACCAGACGTTCCCGCGGCGGTCGATCAGCATGGACCCCACGAAGTCGTCCAGGAGTCCGTCCTGGGCGGAGAAGGTCTGCAGCTGTTCACCGTCGAAGCGAAAGGCTCCCTCCTGCCCTCCGAACCACAGAGCGCCGGACGAGTCCACGGCCATCGCCCGCACGTTCTCGAAGCTGCGCCCCACCTGGTCCGCGAGGTCGAAGAAGGACTCGCCGTCGTACCCGCCCACACCGCCCTGGGTCCCGAACCAGATGCAACCCGAGGCATCCTGGGCGAGGACGTAGACCGAGTCGTGCACCAGACCGTCCTCGGTCGTGAAGCCCTTCACCGACTTCCCGTCGTAGCGGCAAAGCCCCTTCGGAGTCGCGAACCAAAGCTGTCCCTGGCGATCCTCCAGGATCCAGAGCACGTCGTCGCTGGCGAGCCCGTCGCCCGTCGTCAGCGTCGTGTGGGACGTTCCGTCATAGCGCGCCGCGCCGGCGGTGATCGAGCCGAACCACAGGGCCCCGGCACGATCCTCGGTCAGGGAGAACACCCGCCGGCCCGGCAGACCGGCCTCCTGCCCGAAGTTCACGAAGGACTCGCCGTCCCAGGCAATCGGACCGGAGAACGTGGCGAACCAGATGCGCCCGTCCCGCCCCTCTCGCATGTTGCGGATGATCGTGCGCGGCATCTCGGACGATCTCTCCACGCCGGGAGGAATGAAATAGGGATCTTCAGGGCGCGGCGGTGGGAGCTCCTGGGCTACCGCGCCGGCCGTCCCCGCAAGAACCAGCCCGAGCATCCAGAGGACGTGTTTCGCTTGCATCGATCGAGCCCGTGTAGGTTGCGGACGGGCCCAGGTCCCCCGAAGAGGCCCCGGAACCCGATGGCTGCTAGCAGCCGGAGTCGACCTCGGCCACCGGCTCCGCTTCCGCGGGGGCGCAGGCCTGCTCGCCTTCGCAGCCGGCGCTCTGCGCACCCTCGTCCGCACAGCCGGCCTCGCTCTCGCACGAAGCGCTGGCGACTTCGGCCGCCACCGGAGTGCAGGACTGGATCTGGCAGCGGAAGCGCTCTCCGCTCTCGTCGACGCACTCGATCACGCAGGCGTCGGCCGCGGCGGTCGGCGCGGCGGCCGGACCGGCGGCCAGCGGCTCGCAGCTCACCTCGCAGGTGAGGATCTCACCGCTCTCGGTTTCACACTCGACCACGCAGGGCTCGTCCCGGCACTCGGCCTCGGGCTGAGCCACGGTCTCGGCCTCGGCGGTCGGCTCGCAGCGCACCTCGCACCGCAGGGTCTCCCCTTCCTCGGTCACGCATTCGATGGCGCAGGACTCCGTCTCCGGAGCTGCGGTCTGGGTCGAACAACAGGCGGCCCCATCGGCGCAGGGCCATACGAACCAGCCAGCACCGGCGACGCTGGCAAAGACACTCGCAAGAACAAACTTCATGTCGTCATCCTCGAACAAAGAGTAGGGCGTGGACCGGAACGACTCCGGTCGTCTCTCCGTGGGACCGGCGGCCCCAGGTTCCCATTCCGACTTTTCCTAGCGGGCGTCCAGGGGAGCGCAGCATTCGAGCAGGGCCTCGACCTGGGGCGGATTCAGCACGGCTCGCACGCGCTGGACGGACTGCACGGAGAGCTCCAGGGACTCACGCCTCAGATCGGAGACCTCGGCCACGGCGCCTTCCACGGCCTCGGGATCGAAAGCGGGCTGGCACAGCATGGCGCGCAGCTCGACCATGCGCTCTTCGGCTCGGGCCTCGAGCTGGTCCACGCGGCCGCACAGGTCGGCGCACGCGTCGGTGAGCTGGGCGTCCTGCTCCTCGGTGAGGGAGAGGAGCTCGAGCTCGACCCTGGGCCTCTCGGAAACACACGCTTGCCCCTCTTCCACCGCAGGTTCGGGCTCCACGGGGAGCGGGCAGGTGTGGCGCAGGTTCTGATGCAGGCTCGCGAGCAGGGCGCCGCCCAGGAGCCAGGTTAGCCAGGTGTTCTTCATCGCCGGAAGGAAGGGAGGTGGTAGTGGGCCAGGAGCAGCCGTTCGGGCAAGAGGTTCAACTCGCGGTCGGATTCGAGGGCACGCTCGAGCTGGCTCAGGAGGGAGGTGATCTCGGGCATGTCGCCCGAAGAAGCGGGCTCGCGCAGGAAGAGGGACACGGACACGAACCCGAGCACCAGGGCGGCCATGCGAGCCAGGAGAGGCCGCCGCACCGTGCGCGGCCTGCTGCGGAGCTGCCCGTTCAAGACGAGCCGCGGCGCACGCGGCACCTCCTCGCGGAACAGCTCGGAGACCGAAGGCAGCGATCGCTCGAAGCGGCGACAGGCCGCGCATCCCGCGAGGTGTTCGCGCAGGTCGTCCTCGGCGACCCGACCGAGCGGCTCGCCGTCGTAGCAGGCGCTGGCGATCTCACGCCACTCCCTGCACGTTCTCGTTGCTTCAGGTTCGTCGTACTTCATGGATTCAGTTGTTCCGAAGGGAGCGCGTCGTCGCACGCGGGCGCCGCCCCGTGGACCATCGCCGCCAACCGCTCCCGCGCCCGTGCCAGACGGGACATCACCGTGCCTTCGGGAATGGCCAGGGCCTGGGCCATCTCCGCGTAGGACAGCCCCTCGAGCTCGCGCAGCACCAGGACGGCCCGCTGGGAGGGCGGCAGGCGCTGGAGCAGGGCCTCGAGCCGATCGGTGACCTCGCTCTCGTGGGCCCGCTGCAGCGGCCCCGGCCCCGGATCCTCGCTCCCGCCGGCCGCTTCCATGGGCTCGGTGGCCCGCACCCGTTCGCGCTCCAGGCGACTCAAACAGTGCCGAACGGTCACCCCGTGCAGCCAAGTCGAAAATCTGGACCGCCCTTCGAACTGCCCTGCCCGCTGATAAACCTTGAGAAAGACCTCCTGGGTGGCGTCCTCGGCGTCGGAGACCTGCAGCAGCATGCGCTGGCACAGCCGGAGCACACGCCCTCCAAAGGCCTCGTAACAGGCCTCCAGGGCGTGCTTCTTTCCGGCCCGAAGGCCAGCCAGCACCGCAGGGTCCAAGTCCATTCCCAGGGATGGAACGCGCCGAGCGTTTCCCTGTTGGTGGGACCTGGCGCCGCTGGGGCACATTCCCCCTTTTCCAGGAATCCGGCCGGTTCTCACCAATCCCCACCCAGGGAAGGGATGGTGATCGCCATCCTGGTCGATAGATATGGCCTCTCCAGCTGCCTATCCTCCCGCGCCTCAGGACGGGGGTGCCCCGCACCCGCCCAGCCCATCCCGAGCCCATGACCCAATCTCCCCCCGCCGGCTACCCGCGCATCATTCCCTACCTGCTCTACAAGGACGGGGCCCAGGCGATCGACTTCCTGATCCGTGCCTTCGGCTTCGAGGAGCGCATGCGCATGGCCGCCCCCAACGGAATGCTGATGCACGCCGAGCTCGAGTTCGGCGGGGTCGTGGTCATGCTGGCCGACGTGCCGCCCATGGACGGCTACGGCAGTCCCAAGGACCTCCCGGTCGTCCACAGCACGACCCTGTGCTACGTGGACGACGTGGACGCCCACTACGCCAAGGCCAAGGCGGCGGGCGCCCAGATCCTGACCGAGCCCACCGATCAGTTCTACGGCGACCGCACCTACCGCGCCCGGGACATCGGCGGCCACGAGTGGACCTTTGCCACCCACGTGCGCGACGTGTCCCCGGAAGAGCTGGCGAAGGTGACGGGCGGGAGCGTCTAGGGCTCGAAGTCGCTCGAGCCCTCCGAGCCTCGGAGCACGAACCGCACCCCGGGACGGGGTTCGCGGCACGCATGGTACAAGGGAGGCGTGGACGACGAGTTCCTGATCCCCGCCTCCGAGTTCGAGCTCGAGTCGCCCCCCACCAAGGGCTCCCGTTTCCTGGCCCGCATCGCCGCCGCGGAGAGCGCCGAGTCCGCCGAGGCCTTCGTCGATCGCATCCGCGGCGCGGATCCCGATGCGACGCACCACTGCTGGGCCTACCGCACCGGGCGCCCCTGTGACCGCTTTCGCTTCAGCGATGACGGAGAGCCCGGCGGTTCGGCCGGCCGTCCGATCCTGCAGCAGATCGAGGGGCACGGCTTGACGGACACGGTGTGCGTGGTGACGCGCTGGTACGGCGGCACGAAGCTGGGCGTGGGCGGCCTGATCCGCGCCTACGGGGGAGCGGCGGCACGCGCCCTCGACCGCTTGCCGACCGAGCGTGTCCTGCTCCAGCGGCGCGTGTCCCTGAGCCTCCCCTACGAACACCTGAGCGCCGTCCAGCGCATGCTCGAGCTGCGGAGCCTGACCCTGCTCTCGTCCGACTACGGCGAGCTCGTGCGCTTCGAGCTCGACCTGCCCCTGCGCGACGTCGAGTCCTTTGGCACGGAGCTGCGGGATCGGACCTCCGGCCAGGTTCGACTCGAAGAGCCCTAGGGAGTCCCTGATTTTTCGATCGGAATCGAGACCGTGATGCGCGTGCCCACGCCGGGGGTGGACTGGATGTCCAGCTCGCCCTCGTGGAAGCCGACGCGCTGCTCGATGCTGAAGAGCCCGATGCCCGAGGGCGACACCTCCCTGCGGGTGCGCGGATCGAAACCCTTGCCGTCGTCCTTGACGACCATGGAGACATGCTCGTCGGTCACCTCGAGGCTCACCCAGGCATGCCCCGCCTCGGCGTGCTTGCGGATGTTGAAGATCAGCTCGCTGGCGATGCGGTAGAAGGACACCGCGATGCGCTCGGGCAAGTCCGGGGACGCGTCCGAAGCGTCGAACTGAAAGCGCGTCCCCTCCGTCTCCCGCTCGCACAGATCCCGCAGGGCTTCCGACAGGCCCAGCTCGTAGAGCACAGGTGAAGCCAGCTCGAAGGTCAGCGTGCGCGTGTCCACGATGGCCGAGTGCAACAGCTTCTGGATCTCCCGCACTTCCCGGCGCCGGTCCTCGTCCGCCGGCGCCAGCTTGGCGAGGCGCATGTGCACCAGAGCCAGGTTCTGTCCCACGTCCTCGTGCAGGTGCACCGCGATGCGGCGGCGCTCCTTCTCCTGGGCCTCCCCCAGCTGCGAAGACAGCTGCCGGACCATTTCTTCCGCCTCGCGGCGCTCCTCCTCGATGCGCTTGCGTTCGGTGATGTCCTGGCACACGACCATGACCACCAGCCGCCCCTCGGCGCCGCGAATCGCCCGGGCCGTCTCCCGCACCCACAGGATCTCGCCTCCCTTCTTGCGCTTGCGAAACTCCCAGCTGGCCACCCCCTCGGTCCGGATCAAGCTCTGGAACTGCTCCTGAACCGTGGCCTGATCCTGCTCGTGGAACACGTCGAGCACGGACTGCCCCAGGATCTCCTCGGGCGCGTAGCCGAGCTGCCGCGCCCCGAAGTCGTTGACCCGGATGACGACCGCCTGGTCGTCCATCTCGAAGTACATGACCGGCATGTTCTCGTAGAGCTCGCGATAGCGGCGATCTCCACCCTGGCCGGTCGTGGCGTGCGGATCCGCTTCGGTCAAGTCCCCAACGATACGCCCCGGCAAGCGCCCTGCCCGCCGCCTCTTCCCGAAAGCGCGCGAGGTTTCCCCAACTTTCAGCAGAAACCCCTAGTCCCGAAGGCTACTTGCGCCGGTTCCGCACCGTGACCATGGCCAGCGGCTCCTCGAAGACCTGATCCCCGATGCGCTCGAAGAGCACGCGATGCTCGTACTCGTCCTCTCCGATCTCCCGGTACTCGAAGGTGAAGACCTGCTCGCCCATGGGATCGTCGTCGGTCCCGTGCATGCGAATGACGCCGTCCTCGTCGCGCACCCCTTCGGCAGCCACCCAGTAGGTCCCCAGCGTGTCGAAGCCGACCAGGGTGTACTTCCCGTGCCTGCGGTCGTACCCCAGGATCGTCTTGCTCTCGAACGGCTGCCCGAAGAACGAGCCGTTGGAAGTGACCTCCAGGAAGCGACCGCCCAGGATCATCTTGGCCGACGCCTTCCCGGTCTGCTTCTGCTCCGGCATCCCCGGCATGGGCGAGTTCATCGAGACCTCCATCTCCCACTCCCCGGCCCACTTGGCGAGCCCCTCGTGCTCGTCCCCCGGTCCGGCCAGTGCCATGGCCGCTTCCATGGCCTTCGCATCCATGCCCGAGGGCGCCTCTCCTTCCTGCCCCCCGGCCCACCCGAGGCCAAAGAACGTTCCGCACAACAGGGCACCGGCGATCATCTGCTTGGCTTTCATCGCTTCCGCTCCGCGACAGGGGTCTCCATTCCGAGCCCATCCTAGCCCGCTCCTGCCCCCCTTGGCAGCCCCCGGCTCCCTCGCTAGACTTCCCCTCCCCAAGCGGGCGTAACTCAGTTGGTAGAGTGTCAGCTTCCCAAGCTGAATGTCGTGGGTTCGAGTCCCATCGCCCGCTCCAGAACAAGGCCTTGAAAGTTGGTGGGGTCCGCTACGGAGCAGCTACCTCCCGGCCAAGAATCCAGGAGGGCCAGTCAAGGTGTGAGTGCTTTAGGGGGATCGTCGGGCGGACCGCCCCGGAAGATCACATGGATCTGTTTCCGAGCCTCCTCCAACCGAATACGGGTCTCGTGTGATTCACGTTCCACTTCCCTCAGGCGCCGATTGGCTTCACGCAAGTCAGCTTCAAGATCTCTGGATGCCTCCTTACGATGGTCGTTGTCTGCTGCCATACCAGCGACCGTTTCTCGGACGTCCTGAATGATCTTGGTCAGCTCGAGAAGTTGATTGCTGTTGCGCTCTACCGTGTTGGCAAGGCCGGCAATGGTCTGCTCGAAGCCTTCGAGCTTCGGAGCGAGGACGGACTGCAGCGCATCTAAGATTCGACTCATTTCTCTGCCTTCAGCATGGCAAGGAGGCGATCGACCTCATCTTGATTCTCGGACGCGCTTTGAACCCTCTCTTCTACGTAGCTCGATAGAGCCTGCAAGCGTTCGGAGATCCCGAACAAGAACTCTTCCACGGCATCAGTTTTGACGTAGCCGCCCTCTCCTTCGGGCTCTCCGGCTAGTTCGATCTTGCTCGGCAGTTCGGGTTGACCCGATATGCCCTGCTTGGGTTTTGCTCGTCTTCCACTGAGGTCGAAGGGCCGCAGGGTCTTTCTGCCTCCCCGAAGGGCCTTCTTCTCCGCCGTGTCGATCAGGTCCCGGACGGCGTTATCTAACGCACCGTAGAAGTCTCCGGAGACTTGGATCTTGGCTGCCTGCTTGGTCCGGCTCTTGCTGATAATCAGGTCCCCGCTCTTCTTCTTGCCCTTGCGCGCAGCCTTCTTCCTCTGGGGTGCTCTCCGTGAAGTCTTTTTCTTGGCCATTCGATACACGTCCTATAGGCACGCGGGGTAAAGCAGAGCGCAGGTGGCCTCTCAGCAAATGCGCTAGCACGCCTCCCCTAGCTCCACCAACCCGCCGCAGTTGACGCTAAAGCGATGTGGATGATCATCTTCGTTGTAACAAACGTCGCTATGAACCACATCTCCGAACCACTCCCCCTCCACTTTGACGTCAAAAAGCCGATCGTGACGCTTCTGCTTGCCGTCCAGGACTGATAGGAAAGCCGCCTCCGACAACATCCCTATCGCGTCCAACTGCGGCGTGAGCTGGTAGACGTACAGGGATGCGAAGGCAACGTTGCTGATGGTACGAGCCCACCTGAACCGCGGCTTGCCGGGACCCGACAGAAGGCCAAGGTAGACTCGCCAAACGCCCCAGGCAATCTCGTGGGCCTCCGAGACTAACCTCTCAGAGACCTCATCCAGGGAGCAATCCTCCAAGAAGAGCGGGTTGTAGCCAGCCCCGTTTTGCAACTCTAAGGCTGTCTTCGAAAGGGCAACGGCCAGGCTGCTTTGCGACGCGGCCCATTCGTCGAACATCCGATCCGCCTCCCCTTTAGGCCCTGTTGCTGCAATATCGGCGTAGACCTCCGCGAAGATGCGGCTTGCAGCTCGCAGAGTTTTGATGGCGGCTCCATCGATCGGGACCTCGGGGTTCCAGTGCAGCTGGCCGATGTAGGCGTCTCCCAGATCCCGGTGAATGGAGCCACTGAGAGGTGGGAACCCCAAAGCACGCCGACTGAGGGTCCGGTTCTCCAACTCTCTCACCGCGTCTCGCAGCGTACGAGGGTCGTGCGACACGTAGCCAAGGCGAGTGAGAGCGTTGCCTAGGTAGGCATGGGCTCTGACGCGCGTAGCTCCCTGATCTCCAAGATCACAGTGCTGAATGCCATGGACGAACCTCTCGATCAACTCAACGCCTTGGATGAGCTTGGGCTCGCACCCATCCCAACGCCCGACGATGGACAGGCAATCTCCGAGGGCAGCTTCCAGAATCAGACGGTCTGTGAGCTCCTCGGGTTCAGGAGGGTCTTCCGGCAATTGGGCAATGTCCTCCGCCAGTCGCTCCTGAAGGAGGTCCAGGCCCCCCTGGCTCCCGCCTAGCCGGGCATCGTTGATCCGCCCAAAGACCTGTCGCACCCACGGCTCCGATTTGGACAGCACCTGGCTTGAAAGAGGACACTGCAGAGGCGCAATCAGCTGCCCTTTGTCCAAAGCGACCTCCCCCATACTTGCTGTTCCTGCGTCATGCCTTCTTCTTCCCTCCCGATTCAGGGAGTAAGAACCCGAGAACACAAGATCCAACGCATTTCGGGGCAGAACTCGTTGGCCTTCGTCGTAAGGCACAATACCGAAAGGCGTTAGGGCGATTCGATTTCAGCCCGAAGCTCCCCTTCCCCTCCAAGTGCGAGCAGGAGACAGAACCCGCCGAAGCCAACCCTGCGATCCCCCGGACACTTCCTCACGGGCAAGGGCGATCGCAAGGACCATCAACAGCGCTTCTCCTTCTTTCGGTACTCCTGCTCCAGCTGCGAGAAGGAGAGGCTCTACCTTGTATTCGGCTCCATGGGACACGGCAGTGACTCGTTCGCCTATACCAGGCCCTAGGATCTCCAGCTGCCGTGTAGCCGCAGAGTCACCGATCAGGCCTCTGCCCAACGGAGCTTGCCGCCGACAGATGAGCCCAAATCGACCCGCCATCCATGCCCTGTTCCTGACGACGTCCTTCGTCTTGCTTGCCTGCGCCGCTCGAAGAGAAGAAGCCGCGCCGCCCGGCACGTCACCTTTGGCCCAGGAGGCGAAAGCCGCTGTACCCGAACAGGCGCGACGCTTCTGGCCAGAGCAACAGCGACAGCGAGCCTTCGAATCCGACACCTGGAAGAGCGATCCGAGAGAGCGCTTCTGGATGATGTCGGACCTCTTGGCCAGACACCCGCTCCTCGGAATGTCGGCGAGGGACGTCGCGGATCTCCTGGGCCCGCTGGAAGCCACGTGGCCGGGACAGCCCACGCGCTACGTGTACTGGTTCGCCCCCCAAGAGGGCTTCTGGGAGGGCCCACGCCATCGCCCCCCTGCACCCGAGGGCATCCCGATCATCGGGGATGGCGGCCAGTACCAAGCCCTGGTCCTCGAACTCGATGCCACCGATCGCGTTGGCGCCCGCTACATCCTGCGATGACAGCGACCTCGTGCCACGACCCGATGAGTCGCCTCCCGGAGATGCCCGAAGGGAGATGGCCTTTGCTATAAGAATTGGGAGGGGGTAGTTCACTGCTGTGCTGTTTTTCGGGCTTCTAGTCTGGGCCGCAATCCTCGGGACCTACGCACTGGGTACCTTGGCCTGCTTCTTCATCGCCTTTGTCGGCGCTCGGTCTCAGAGCTGGACAGGA
>JAUIEE010000587.1 GCA_030428965.1 bacterium
CGGCTTCCCGCTCCAGCCGGCAGCCGGCGCAAGCGCCGGCACCGGCCTGTGCTGAGCGCTCGCCCTGCCTCGTTTGACGGCCGGATGGACTGGTGCTAAACCTAGGGTGCACAACCTCTACCGCACCCAGGACCGTCGATGTCTCGCTACGCCGTCGTGATCACCGGAGATGAGGGCAGGTTCTCCGCCTACGCCCCCGATCTTCCGGGCTGCATGGTCACCGGCGAGAGCCTCGAGGTCATCCAGAAGAACATGCGGGTGGCGATCGCCTTCCGCCTGGGCTCGATGCAGAAAGAGGGCAAGGAGGTCAAGGAGCCCGAGAGCCTCTGCGGCTACGTCGATGTCGAGACCCCGCCGGGCTCGAAGACGACCCGCGGACGGACGAATCTCAAGTACGCGGTGATCCTGGTCCGGGTCGAGTCCGGCTTCTCCGCCTACGTCCCCGACCTCCCCGGCTGCATGGCCCGGGGTGGCAGCCTCGACGCCGTCAAGGCAGCGATCCAGAAGCGCGTCTACGAGCAGCTGGTCACGTCCCACGGCGAGGGCAAGGAGCTCGAAGGGCCCCAGAGCCGCTGCGGCTACGTGGTCGTCAACGCCTTCAAGTCCCCGACCGCGGTCACCGACGTCAGCGCGGGCTTCAGCTTCCTCGGCTCCGAAGAGATCCCCCACGAGCACCTGTGGTGGTCGCCGAGCGACACCCAGCGGGCGCAGATGTCGACCCTCGGGGTCGCGATGCAGGTGCGCCTGGGCAAGCCGGGCGGCCAGGAGCTCTCGATGACCTTCGTCCTGATCCCGCGCGGCTCGTTCGAGATGGGGTCCCCCCGCGACGAGATCGGCCGGGACATCCGCGAGACCCTGCATCGGGTCGAGCTGACCCGCAGCTTCTACCTCAAGTCGTTCCCGGTCACGAAGGAGGAGTGGTACGCGGTGATGGGGAACCGTCCGGCCCACTTCCGCCACGCTCCGGCGCAGGCCCCCATCGAGTCGATCACCTGGTACGACGCGATCGAGTTCTGCAACAAGCTGTCGGAGTTCGAGGGCCGCACGCCCGTCTACAAGCTGAAGGACATCAAGCGCGATGCCCACGACCGCATCCGCTCGGCCACCGTGCTGCCGAACTTCAAGCGCGAGGGCTACCGGCTCCCGACCGAGGCGGAGTGGGAATACGCCTGCCGCGCCGGCACCGCGACCGCGATCTACGCGGGAGACATGACCGCCGCCGAGGGCGGCGCCTGCCCCGAGCTCGACGCGATCGCCTGGTACGCCGAGAACTGCTCGGTCACGTACGAGGGCGCGTCGGAGTGGGTCAACATCTCCCAGGGCATGATCCAGGCCGGCACCCATCCGGTCTGCCAGAAGGAGCCGAACAGCTGGGGCCTGTACGACATGCTCGGCAACGTCTGGGAGTGGTGCTGGGACCGCTACGAGCCCTACGCGACGGGGCTGGTGCTCGATCCCGTCGGCAGCGTGCGGGGCGAGAAGCGCGTGATGCGCGGCGGCGCCTGGTCGACCGTCGCGAAGTACTGCCGCGCCGCCAAGCGGGTCAAGGTCAAGCCGTCCAAGCGCGCCCCGATCCTCGGCCTGCGCCTCGTCCTGCCCGAGCCCCAGGACGTCTGAGCACGGTTGAGGAAAACGGCCACGCAGGCGCGCTCCCGGGGCTGTTCCGGCAGAATCTCCCGGAAGGACGAGCGCTCGGCGCCGGGTTTGGTAAAATGGTGGGTCCCTGGCGCCAAGGCCCGGGTGCGGTCCAGGTCCGGCTCGACCGGGCGCTGAGGAAAGGCGGTCGATGGCCCAGTACGCGACAGTGATCACGGGACGGCAGGGCGAGTTCACCGCCCACGTCCCCGACCTCAAAGGCTGTATGGTCACCGGGCCGACGCTCGAGGAGGTGCGTCGGAATCTGCAGATCGCGCTCTGTTTCCATCTCGGAGGGCTCGCCAAGCAGGGCAAGAAGGTCGAGGATCCGAAGAGCCAGAGCGCTTCGATCCAGGTCCACGTCACCGACCGCGGCCACGAGCGGGTCCTCTCCTACGGCGTGCTGTTCGTGCAGGTCGATGACGGCTTCTCCGCCTACGTCCCGGACCTGATCGGGGTGATGGGCAAGGCCCCGACGGTCTCCGAGCTGACCATCCTGATGCGGGACAAGATCGTCCGCCACCTCGAAGGTCTCCTCGCCCGGGGTGGAGCGGTCGACGAGCCCCAGGCGCGCTGCGAGACGGTCTCG
>JAUIEE010000123.1 GCA_030428965.1 bacterium
CGTCAGGATCTTCGTGCGCTGGTCCATGGCCGGACGGGGATGGGTCGCGATGGCGATCAAACCTTCGACCGCCTCCCGGTCCACGATCTCCGGCAGGCTGCGGTAGAACAGGAGGATCTCGTCGATGACCGGTGCCGACTTCCCCGGGTCGCGCACCAGCTGCAGCACGTCGGCCGCCGCGGCCGCGCTCTTGGCATGGGCCAGGGAGAGCAGTGCCGCAGCGCGTACCTTGCGGTCGGGATCGGCCAGGGCCGAGCGCAGGGTCGTGCCGCTTCCCCCAAGGCGCGCCAGGGCCGCAACGGCCTCGAGTCGCAGGGGGCCGGTCGCCTCGGAGAAGACGGCCTTCAGCGTGGCGCGAGCCGGGCCCGCATCGACCGCGGGCACGTAGCCCAAGAGCTCGACCGCGTGGATTTGCCCTTCGCCCTGACCCTTCGAAGCCAGGGCCAGGAGGGCCTGGGTGCCGGCCGAAGAGGGCAGCTTGCGCAAGGCCTTGGTGATCTCCTGGGCCCGCAGGCGGGAGGCGTCGGTAGGGGCCGCCCCCGGGTCGATGTGGGGCACCAGGAGCGGGGCGACCTCGTGCCCCAGGGACTCGAGCTCGTTCTGGATGCGACGACGTTCTTCCCCGTTCTCTCCTTCCGGCAGGGCCTCCAGTTCGGCCACGATCCTCAGCACCGGAGGGCGCAGGGAGTCGTGGATGGCCTTCCGTTCGGCCCTGGCCCGTGAGAGCAGCGCCTCGAGGGAGGCCTCCCCCTCGAGGCCGGCGGGTCCGGCCAGGGCGAGGGCCGTCAACCAGGGGGCGAAGAGCGCGCGCATGGGCCCATCATAGGGCCTCGGGGCGATTCCTCTAGCCGGTGGGGCGCAGGACCTGGGGCGGTCTCGGCACGAGGGAGTAGATCACGAGACGCGTGGGGTTGGCGCGACCCCGCACGTCCCCGGGCGGCATGCGTGAGGGCTCGGTCAGGGGGCGAGGTCGCCCCGGAGTGCCGTAGATGGCCTCGAGCTTGTGGCGGTGACGGAAAACCCACGAACGCATACCACCTTATCGGGTTCTGCTCCCCGGGGGATTGAGCCCCAGACCTGATCCGGGGGAAGGGGGATTGATCTGGAGCTTTGCGCGGCTTCCATGCTCCACTTGCCGTCCGAGCCATGGATTCCAACGTTCCCCATCCTCACCCCTCGCCCCGTGCGGGGGCCCGGGTCCTCGTCGTCGGAGGCGGACACGCCGGGGTCGAGGCGGCCCTGGCCGCAGCGCGCCTGGGGGTCGACGTCAAGCTGGTGACGTTCCGTGCGGACCTCATCGGCGAGATGAGCTGCAACCCGGCCATCGGAGGGCTGGGCAAGGGCCAGCTCGCGCGGGAAGTCGATGCCCTGGGCGGGATCATGGGGCAAGCCATCGACGCGACCGGCATCCAGTTCCGCATGCTCAACACCCGCAAGGGGTACGCGGTGCGCGGGCCACGCGCCCAGGCGGATCGTCACCTCTACCGCGAGTTCGTGACGGCCCGGGTTCGGGCCCAGGCGAACCTGGAGATCGTGGAAGCGCCCGTACGCTCCCTGCGGATCGCAGGGGAGCACGGTCGGCCCCAGGTGACCGGGGTGATTCTCGAGGATGGGCGCGAGCTCGCGGGCAGCGCCGTGGTGCTGACCACGGGCACCTTCCTGCGAGCCGTGATGCACACCGGGGAACGCAAGGCGTCCGGCGGGCGTGTCGGCGAGGCGTCCTGCGAAGGGCTGACCGAGGAGCTGGAACGCATGGGGCTCGCCCTGGGGCGACTGAAGACCGGGACGCCCCCGAGACTGGAGCACGGGAGCATCGACTGGGCGCGCCTCCAGGAGCAGCCCGGCGATGCGGAACCGAGCCCGTTCTCGTTTCGAACCGTTCACGATCGGCGCGCGGGCTTTCCGCGCCTCCCCCAGGTCGCCTGTCACATCACCCACACCGGGGAAGAGGCCCACCGCATCATCCGCGAGAACATCCGGCGCGCACCGATGTATTCCGGTCGCATCCAGGGCGTGGGGCCACGCTACTGTCCGTCGATCGAGGACAAGGTGATGCGTTTCGCCGATCGCGATCGCCACCAGATCTTCCTGGAACCCGAGGGACTCTCCACGAACGTCGTCTACGTGAACGGCGTCTCGACCTCCCTGCCGGCCGAGATCCAGGAGGACTTCCTGCGCACGGTTCCCGGGCTCGAGCAGGCCACCTTCCTGCGGCACGGATACGCGGTCGAGTACGACTTCGTCCAGCCGAGTTGCCTGGACGGGAGCCTGGCGGTGGAGCAGGTCGCCGGCCTGTACCTGGCGGGGCAGATCAACGGGACGTCGGGCTACGAGGAGGCGGCGGGCCAGGGCCTGGTGGCCGGGGCCAACGCGGCGCTGTGGTCCAGCGGGCGGGATCCCTTCCGACTGGCCCGGGACGAGGCCTACGTGGGGGTCATGATCGACGACCTGGTGGTGAGCCAGCCGACCGAGCCCTACCGCATGTTCTCCTCGCGCGCGGAGTACCGCCTGCTCCTGCGTCAAGACAACGCCGACCTGCGCCTGACCCGCCGCGCCCAGGAAGCCGGCCTGGCCCAGGAGGGGGACCTGGCGCGCCTCGAGGAGCGGGAGCGGCGTATCGACGAGCTGGTCGGGTTGCTCGAGAGTGAGCGCAGCGACGCCCACGGTGGGCGTAGCCTGGCCGAGCTCCTTCGGCGGCCGGACACGACCCTGTCCGATCTGCTTTCCCTCTCACCTGCCTTGGCCTCGCTGGAGCTGGACCCGGACCTGACCTGCACGGTCGAGGCGAACGTGAAGTACTCCGGATACATCCAGCGCCAAAGGGAAGACGTGGAACGCCTGCGGCGCCAGGAGGGGACGCTGATACCGGCCGACCTCGACGTCGGGTCCATGAAGGGTCTGCGGGCGGAGGCGCGCGAGAAGCTGGTCGAGCTGCGTCCCCGCACGCTGGGGGCCGCCGCCCGCATCGCCGGGATCAACCCCCCCGACGTCGCGCTCCTGGCCGTGCACGTGGAGCGTCATCGACGCCTCTTGGCGTCCGGCTCCGGCCCCGAGTGACCCTCAGGTGCCCTTGCGCAGGACGACGGTCTTGATCGTGTTGAACAGGATCGAGACGTCGAACAGGAAGGACTGGTACTTGATGTAGAAGAGGTCGTACTGCAGCTTCTGCAGGGCGTCCTCGAGCGTGTTGCCGTAGGGGTAGTTGATCTGCGCCCACCCGGTCAGCCCGGGCTTGGCGATGTGGCGCTGACCGTAGTAGGGGATCTTCTCGATCAGATCCCGGACGAAGGGGGGACGCTCGGGGCGCGGGCCGATCAGGCTCATGGAGCCGCTGAGGACGTTGAAGAGCTGGGGCAGCTCGTCCAGGCGAGACTTGCGCATGAACCGGCCCAGGGGAGTGATGCGCGGATCGTTCTGGGTGGCCCAGACGGGGCCGGTGCGCTTCTCCGCATCCTCGTACATGCTGCGGAACTTCAGCAGCGTGAAGGACTTGCCGTGACGCCCGGTACGCTCCTGCCGGAAGAGGATCGGTCCCGGAGAGCTCATGCGCACCAGGATCGCGGTCAGGATCATGAGCGGCCAGAGCAGGAGCAGGCCGATGAAGGACAGCACCAGGTCCATGCTCCGCTTGAGGAACTCCGACATGGGGTGCTGCAGAAAGCCGGGGTTGAAGATCAGGTAGGAGGGCCGCATGGCCTCCGCCGGGATCTTGCCCGTCAGGCGCTCGTAGAAGGCCTCGGACTCGTGTACGACGATGCCCTGCAGGCGGCAGCGCAAGAGAGACTCGGTGGGCAGCGCGCCGCGGCGGTCTTCGAGGGCCACGACGATGTCGTCGATGCCCAGCCGCTGGGCGAGCTCGTCCAGAGACTCGGTCAGCTCTTCCGAGCGGGTTCCGCTCTCGGGTTGGTTCTCGGCGTCGAACAGAAGCTGAGTGCCCGTGGCCAGGGCCCGGGCGGGCATGTCGGAGCCCTCGGCGCCGGCGGCCAGCTTCGGGGGCGTGACGAGGGCTTCGAACCAGGGGTTGCCCGTCGTGGTCTCACGCTCGGGCGGTGCCGGGTCGCCTTCCCGTCGGTCGCTGGCGCGGCGGCCGCCGCGTCCCTCGGGACTGTGAGGCAGGGTCCCCACGATCTCGTAGCCCGAGTCCGGCCGGTTCAAGAGGTCGTCCACCAGCCGCTGGGCGATCTTGCCGGACCCCAGGATCAGCAGGCGCTGGTTGAAGTTGGAGCGATTGACGAGCAGGTGGAACAGGTTGCGCCACAGGTAGAGCAGCGTGAAGCCGACCATCAGCGAGGTCGTCAACACCACGATCTCGTGGGCGGTGGGGAGTCCGGGGAAGTCGAGCACCCGCTGGATGCCCCAGATCTCCATCAGGAAGACCAGGGCGACCAGGATCAGGACGGCGCTGCCGGCCGAGCCCAGGAAGCGCGACATGCGCTCGTAGCGCGAGCTCGAGACCCGGAAGTCGTAGAGCTCGTTCATCGACAGGGTCAGCTGGGCGAGCACGGCGACCATCCAGGCCGAGAACAGGCAGCGCCAGCGAGCATCCTCGGGGTTGAGACCCTCCCAGGCGATCAGCTGCAGCGTGGTGTCCTGGGGGTTCCACAGGTGGGCGGACATGCCCACCATCACGACGACCGTGAGCAGGACCGTCTCGCAAGCGATCAGGAGGACCTTGCGGAAGGGGAGGTAGTGTCGAAGGACGTCGAGCATGGGGGGTGCGGCCCGGTGTCGTAGGCGCGCTTTGCGAGCTCTGTCCGCCAGGGGGCCCGTTGACCCGAGGGCGGGCTCCCCGAAGGACTCTACCTCATCGGCTCGGAACTGCGCAGGAGTGAATTCGGGTCCCGAGAAGGGGGAAGGAGGCGGGGCTGAGGCGAAGGGCTTTCCTACCCGGTAAGAGGGGGCGAGGGGAGAGAGGGCCGACCCGGGGCGAGGCTCGGGGGTTCTTCCTCCGTGATCTGGAAACCTGCGGAGGCGGGCTTCCGGGCCAGGTGGGTGCCCAGCTCGGCGGGCGTCCGGGATGGTCAGGCCGGGCCCCGGGGCCCGCGGCCGGAGGGAACGCTTGGGTCGGCCGCGAGAGATTCGTCGCCCGGCGAGAGGACGGGCAGGCGGCCGCCGCGGTGGTGCTCGAGGGTCACGTTCCCCGCGCGGACCTCGACCTCGATCAGGTCGACCCGCGTGGCCGAGGCCCGACACGATCGGGCCAGCTGCCGGGCGGCGCGCTCGAGCCTGCGCCGCTGGTCCGGTCCCAGTCGGTTGCCCGGCGTGAAGGCCCCGCGGCGATGCCCCGTCTTGACCTCGACGCAGACCAGGGACTCTCCGTCCCAGGCCACGAGATCCACCTCGGCGTGCTGGGTCACGAGGCGACGGGCCATCACCCGCCAACGACGACGCTTCAGGTGGAGGAGCGCCAGGCGTTCGCCAGCCCTCCCCGTGGCGTCGGCCCCTCGGGTCCAACCCCGGCGCAGGAGCAGGCCGGGTGCGATCCAGAGCAAGACCCGGCTCAGGCCTGCCCGCACGGCGCGCCCTACTTGGAGCTGGCGGCCTCTTCCTTCTTCTCGGTCATGACGTCCTGAATCGCGGAGCGGTTGAAGCGCAGGCGGACGCCGTCGGCCACCACCAGGGTGACGATGTTCTCCTGGACCTGGCCCACGCTCCCGAACAGCCCACTGGTGGTCATGACCTGGTCGCCCTTCTTCAGGTTCCCGAGCATGGCCTCCCGTGCCTTCTGCTTCTTGCGCTCGGGGAGGATCAGGACGACGTAGAAGATGCCGATGATCAGCATCATCGGAACCAGGAAGTTGCCCCCGAAGAGGCCGCCCGGCTTCGCCTGGGTGGCCGGGTTCTCGGGGTCCTGAAGGAGCGGAGCCGCTAGGGCGAGGAGGGCATGGAGATTCATGGGGGCGGCCTTGGGGAACGGGCCCGTGGAAGCGTGAGGCGGAGAAACCTACTCGAATCCATCGCCCCGCGGAAGCGGTCTCGGCCTGGCTCCGGGCTGGCCGCCCATCCCGCGGCGCCTTAGGCTGGTTGCCCCGGACCTCCGTGGCCGGCTCTCCATGACTTCCCCAGAATCCGAACGACTGGTCGTCGCCATGAGCGGCGGCGTGGACAGTTCCGTGGCCGCCTGGATGCTCCAGGACCAGGGATACGAGATCGTCGGGCTGTTCATGCGCAATGGCGTCCACGTCGAGGAATCGGAGGCCCACAAGAAGTCGTGCTGCTCGGTAGGAGACGCCCGGGATGCTCGCATGGTTGCGGCCAAACTGGGGGCCCCGTTCCAGGCCGTCGACCTGGGCGGGGAGTTCAAGAACATCATTCAGTACTTCCTGTCGGAGTACTCGCGGGGGCGCACCCCCAACCCCTGTGCGGTCTGCAACCGCGATCTGAAGTTCGACCGGCTGCTGCGCTTCGCCGAGGAGCTGGGAGCCGGCGGCGTGGCCACCGGTCACTACGCCCAGGTCCGAAGGGTGGACGGGCGCGTCCACGTGCTGCGGGGCAAGGATCGTCGCAAGGACCAGAGCTACCAGCTCTTCTGTGTCTCCGCGCACAACCTTCGGCGCACCCACCTCCCCCTGGGAGGGCTCGAGAAGAGCGAAGTGCGCGCCCTTGCGCAGCGGGTCGGGCTGCGCACGGCGGCCAAGCCCGACAGCCAGGAGATCTGCTTCGTTCCCTCGAACGACTACCGCAACCTGCTCGCCGAGCACGGGGTCGAGCTCCATCCAGGCGACCTGGTCGACACCGCCGGCCGTCGGCTGGGCAGTCATCCCGGCACGGAGTACTTCACGATCGGGCAGCGCCGCGGACTCGGCGTGGCCGCGGGGCGTCCGGTCTACGTGGTGGAGATCGTGCCCGAGACGGGCACGGTGGTGCTGGGGTCGAAGAGCGAGTGCGCCTCGGCCGAGCTGGAGATCGAACAGAGCAACTGGATCGGGATCGATCCCACGCCGGGCGAGACCTTCCGAGCCGAGGTGCAGGTGCGCTACCACCACCGGCCTGCTCCGGCCCGGGTCGAGGTGGCCTCCGACGGGCGCAGCCGGATTCGATTCGAACAGCCCCAGCTGGCGGTGGCTCCCGGACAGGGGGCGGCCGTCTACCGCGGGGACCGTCTCCTGGGAGGCGGTTGGATCGCGAGCGCGGAACGCGTCGCGGTGCCGGAGAAGGTCTAGGGGGTCTTCTTGGGGCGACCCACGATGGGGCGTGGCGCCCTGGGGACGGCGTTGGCGCTCCTGGGGATCGCTCTGTTCCTGCTTGCGGCCGTGCTGTTCGCCCTGCGGCGGGAGAGCCGAGCCCGGGAACCGGGCGTTCGTGCCCTGCTCGTCGATGCTTCGGCCAGCGTTCGGCGCCAACGTCCTGACTGGCTGCCGTGGGTGCGCGCCGAGATTCTCGCGCAGGCGCGACGCGCCCAGGAAGCCTCGCAGCAAGTGGCCCTGGTCGTGTTCGCCAGCGATGCACGCGTGCGCTTTCCTCCGGGATCGCCCCGGGACCTGACGGATCTCCTGACCGGCCGCAGCGCTGCCCCGCTGAATCCGGTGGAAGGGGCCGGCGACGATGGGGCGAGCCGGTTGGAGTCCGCGCTGCGCATCGCGTTGCCGTGGGTACGCCCTGGGGAGCGTTCGGCGGGGAACCTGACCCTGCTGGGCGACGGTGGTTTCGGAGAGATCGATCCCTCCGGACAGCTCGTGGCGGTCAGGCGCGAGGGCGTGGGACTCGCGCAGATCCGGCCCCCGGCGGCCTCTCTCCCGGATCTCTCGATCGTAGGCCTCGAGCTGCCCGAATCCCCGGAGCGTGGGGCACCGCTCGGAGCCCTCGTGCGCTTGCGTTTTGAACCCGGTGCGCAGGGCGAGGTCCAGGGACGCTTGTTCCTGCGGGTGGAGAATGGAGCGGTACGCTCCGAGCATCGGGTCAGGTTGGACCTTCCGGCGCACCCGAGCACGTGGGAGGTGCCGGTGGACTGTGGCACGGTCGGGTTCGGTCGGACGACCGTGCAGGCCGAGGTGCGCCTGGATGCCCCGGACCCGATCCCCGAGAACAACCGGGCCGAGGCCACCTGCCGGTCGAGCGGCGAGAGGGTGATCGGGGTCGTCGCGGATCCCGACCAGCTCGACGAGGCCATGGGCTGGCTGGCTCCCTCCGGAGAGTCGGCCCTGCCGGGCCTTCAATTCGTCCCCTTGGACCTTCCCGAGCTCGTTTCCAACCTGGCCGACCTGGACGCCCTGGTGACCTACGATCTTCCTCCCGTCGAGCTGGCGACCCAGCCGGTGCGCAGGTTCGTCCTGGCGGGGGGAGGCTGGTTGGCGGTCGGAGGGTGGGGTTGGCTCGAAGGTTGGAGTCCAGCAGCCGAAGGACCCCTTGCCGAGCTCCTGCCCCTGCGCCCGGCGCCTTCGGACGCTCCTCCGCGGGATGTCGTCCTCTTGATGGACGGATCGGGCAGCATGGCGGGAGCGCCCTTCGACGCCGTGCGCAGCGCGGCGCTCGACCTGGTGGCGGCGACTTCTCCCCGGGATCAGGTCAGCCTGCGCTTCTTCACGACCCGCCTGGACGAGGAGCAGCGCCTCGTCTCGCGCACCAGGAACCGGGGCCCGGGGGAGATCCAGGCGCTGCGGGAACAGGCGGCCGCCGAGCTCTTCGCGACCCGCGTGCCCGGTGGACAGACCTTCATCGTGTCGTCCCTGAACGAGCTGGCGGCCGAGCGCGAGGAGGCCGAGAACGAGTGCCTGGCCCTGCTCCTCACGGACGGTCAGGAGCGCGACGTGGGGGCCGATCCGGGCGCCAGGGCCGAACAGGTGCGCGGTCGACTGGCTCGCGCCCGAACCCGGCTGGTGGTCGTCGCCGTGGGGGACGACCCGGACCTGGCCTTCTTGCGACGGCTGACCCCCGGGGACCAGGAGCCTGCGCGACCTGCGGGGCTCGAGGCTCTGCGGGAGCTGTTTCGGCGTGAGGTGACCGGTGCTCGTTGGCGAGAGGCGGAGCCCGGGCTGTCGATTCCCCTCGCCGGCGCGCCCACGGCCTTCGCGCGCGAAGTGCTCGGGGCCGGGGTGGACGAGGACTTGCCCGGGGTGCTGCGGCTCGTGAAGAACGAGCTGCGGGGGGAGGCGGAGCTTCTGTGGCGGACGACGCAGGGAGAGCCGGCCCTGGCCGTGGCGCGACCGGGGCTGGGTCGAGTCGCCCTCTTCTCTTCCCTGCCCGCGCGCGACTGGGCCCCCGAGTGGACCGGCCGGTTCGGGCTGGGAGAACCGCGGCGCTTCGGGGCTCTCCTGCGCTACCTGGCTCGACGACCGCGGGAAGCTTCGCTCGCCTTTCCCCGGGCCTCGGTCTCGGGCAACCGACTGCGGATCGAGGGGCTGGCCCCCGGACGGCCCGGTCTCCTCACGGGGCGGATCCTGGACGTCTCGCGCGGCGAGCGGGAGCTGGGCCGGCTGGAGCTGGCGCCGCCGGTCTCGGGGGCGGGACTCTCCACGCGCAACGTCCGCGAGGGCCACCTGGGACCCGACCTGCTGGCCCTTCTCGAGCAGCCGGGGCGCGTGCTCTTTCTCGAGCAGGGAGACGTCTTGCACGAGGTGGCGCCTCTCCCCCTCCAGAGGAGGATGGAATTTTCGACACCCGCTGGCCTCGACTTCGAAGCTCTTCTGACGGACCGACAGGAAGGATCTCCGACGGCCAAACCCCCTCTGAGGGGGCCCAGGGGCCACCCCGGGGCTCCTTTCGTCCTGGTCGGGGCCCTGGCCTGCTTCTTCCTCGGGACCCTGCTCCGGGTGCGTCCGTCGCTCTAAACGGTCAAGCCCTGCGGGGATGGGACCGATACACCGGGCAGGAGATCGCGGATGGAAGAAACGACCGCGAGGAACGAAATGCGCATGCAAGTCACAAACGATTCCTGGATCGGTCGCACCCTGCGGGTTCTGCCCCTGGTCAGCCTCACCCTCGTCACGGGCTGCTTGGGCTCTGGCGGGAGCAAGACCGAGGAAATGAAGGCCTCCGACCGAGACTGGTTGCAGCCGTCGCCCATTCTCGAGGAGCAAATCAAGGACGAGGCCGCGCGTCTGCCGTGGACCCACGGTTTCGAGCGGCTCGAGCAGATTCGCTGGTTCGCTTCGATCGGCGAGCCCGCCTACCCGTCGCTGCTGGAGCTCGCCAACGACGAGCGCGACGACGTTGCCGCCGCCGCCCTCGCAGCCCTGGGTGCGAGCATGGACCGTCGACTGGTGTCGTCGCTCCAGGAGCTCGACTGGGTCGACGAGCGTCGCGGCAGCGACCTGGAGCTCGAGTACGCCCGCACCCTGGTGCGCCTCGGCGACTGGAGCGAGCTTCCGGTCCTGATCCGAGGACTCAAGGACGAGCGCCTGTACACGCGCTCCCTTTGCGCCGAGGCTCTCAAGGAGGCGACCCACGAGACCCACGGCTACAACCCCCGGGCGGAGGCGACCGAGCGTGAGCTGGCCGTCGAGCGCTGGGAACGCTGGTGGCTCTCGCGTTCGGGCGAGGGAATCCTCAGCGGGAACTGAGGTCGAGCGGCTCACCCCCGAGCCGCCGCACCAACGCCGCGAAGCGGGCCTGGGGCCTGAGGCTCACGAGGTCCTCGTCACTCACGAGGTGATCGGGGTCGTCGTAGCCTAGCTCCACGGCTCGCTCGAGTGCGTCCAGGGCCGCATCCAAGCGCTCCAGCAAGGCCAACGAGCAGGCCAGGTTGTAGTGCACCGTCGGGTTCTCCGGCACCAGGCGCACGAGCCGGTAATCGACCGCCAGGCCTTCCTCCAGGCGCCCCGAGCGCGTGAGCACGTGGGCCAGCTCGGCCAGGGCCGTGACGTTGCTCGAGTCCCTCTCGGTCGCGCGGGTCAGGATCTCGGCCAGGAACTCGTATCCGAGCGGCTCGAGCCGCTCCCGGGTCGAGGAGTTCAGGGGAAAGGGCCTCATGGGGATCTTCCTGATCTCCAACAGTAGTCTTCTTGCCTCGCCCATCCAGGGGAGAAGCCCCAGAAAAGGCGCGGAGCGCCTGTAGGGGCCCCAGGATGGTAGGACTAAAGGAACGGAAGAGCCGGTCTTGCCCCTCCAGGGGCCCTGGAGACGCCCATGGACATCCATTTTTGCGACATCTGTAGCGAGTCGGTCCCCGAGTCCGACCTGGCCAAGGGCCGGGCCGTGCGCCGCAAGGGCAGGGTCGTCTGCGTCAAGTGCGAATACGCGATGACCGGCGAGCATCCCCCCGGGGCCGAACCCAAGGCTGCGCCCGGCCCCAAGAAGGGCCAGGCCGCCGGGACAGCCCGAAAGTCCGAGGAGAAGAAGGCGTCCCCGCCTGCGACCGTGCCGACCCCTGGCGGAGCCCCGCTGCCCGCCCAGGCGCCCGTGTCGCACCGCCCGGCCCACCACCCGCGCTCGTCCACCGGGGCGGCCGTTGCCGTGGCGCTCTCCACGGTGGCCCTTTTCCTGGCCGCGGGAGCCGCCGTGTTCCTGTTCCAGCAGATCGAGCGCGAGCGGCAGAACGCCGCCGACGACATCGCGGACCTGCGACGGGAGCTGGCCCAGGGAAACCGCTTGCTGGACGCCCGGCTCGACAACCGCATGACCAGTCTGGACGAGCGCTTCGGCGAGCTGAGCTCGGGCGACCAGGCCCTCGAGAGTGAGATGGAAGAGCTCTACGGGCACCAGCGACGGGACATGGAGGAGCTGCGGCTCGAGCTCGTGCGCCTCTCGGGAAAGCTGGGGGAGATCGAGGCCAAGGCCTTGAACGTGGATCGGCACGAGCTGGATCTCGCCCGCATGAACACCCAGGTCGCGAACCTACGCGAGGAGATCCTGCGCTTCGGCGAGCGCGTGGCCAACCCCGCGCCCATGGCCGGGCTCCAGGGGGAGTCGTCCGCGCAGGGAAGTCTCGGTCGCCCCGAGTGGTGGCCCACCGTGGCTGACCTCGAGAGCGGCAACGCGAGCACGCGCTGGCAAGCGGTGCAGTCCCTGGGGAACACCGGGGACAGCGACGTCGCCGAGCACCTGTTTCCCATGTTGCGTGACCCCGACATCTTCGTGCGCATGGCCACGGCGCGGATCCTCGGGGACCTGGCCGTGATGGAGGGAGTTCCCCCCTTGATCGACGCCCTGGAAGACAGCGAAGCCAGCGTACGCGAAGCGGCCGTCGTCGCCCTGCGCTCGATCACGGGCGTGGACATGCGCTTCGATCCCACCGCCAACGAAGGGGAGCGCGCCAAGCGCATCAAGGATTGGCGCGACTGGTGGAGGAAGACCGGCGAGAAGCTCTCGGGCGGGGACGCCTAGCGGCTGGCGGGAACCGCGGCGCGGGGCTGCGGATTTCCCTGTTCCGTCTCGTCGTCGGCGTAGGCTTCCATCGGGGGGCAGGTGCAGATCAGGTTCTTGTCCCCGAACCCGTTGTCGATCCGCCCGACGGTGGGCCAGAACTTGGTCTCCCGGGACCACTCCATCGGGAAGGCGGCCCGTTCCCTGCTGTAGCCGTGGGACCAGGCGTCGGCACACAGGCGGTGGGCCGGATGGGGCGCGTTCTTGAGCGGGTTGTCCTCACGGTCCAGGCGCCCTTCCTCGATGTCCTGGATCTCGCCACGGATCGAGATGAGGGCCTCGCAGAACCG
>JAUIEE010000588.1 GCA_030428965.1 bacterium
GCAGTGGTAGCCGATGTTGAACATGGTCAGGTTGAAGAACCGCGACAGGTAGGTGTTCGAATGGCTACGGGGCCTCTCCTCACTCTTGGGAACGCTGCCCGCATGCTGGACGTACATTCCCGATCCCATGACCATGGCGTTCCCCAGCCACTGGGGCCACACCCAGAGAGCGATGGCCATGACAGGATCGATCCAGAAGGGGATCGACCACAGGACCAGGAAGTAGGCGAACTCCTTGGCGGCCTTGCGCCGGGCCGCGGCTCCGCCGCAACCGTGGGCGAAGTCGTTCCATAGATGGACGGCATAGCGCCAGGGCCAGTGGAGGAACATGTAGCGATAGACGCTTTCGAAGGTCCCATCGGCCTTGCGCCTGGGCAAGGTCCAGTCCGCTTGCCCCAGCAGGTTGGAGTGATGAACGGCCACGTGGGCGTGGTTCCAGAAGAAGGCTGGCCAGCCTCCGGAGAAGGTCCAAAACCGACCGAACCAGCGGTTCAGGAACCCGGACCGGAAGATCCGGCGATGCGTGTGGTTGTGAAAGTTCACGCCCACGTCCACACCGGAGATCCAGCCGAGCAGGTAGCCTGCCCCCAGGGCAAAGGCCGCGTAGTCCACCCAGCTCTCGAGGTGAGCCGCCTCCGGATGCTGCCAGAGCCAGAAGGCAACCCCGTAGGCCGCCAGGGTCACCAGGTGGAAGAGGACGCAGTGCACGTCCATCGGGTGGGAGAAGAGCCCGAGGCTCCGGGGTCCGTGCGTGGAGTCCATCGCGCTAACCCAGGTGAATGACGACCTTCCACCAGGCCAGGGCGAAGATCAGGGTGATCCAGGGTCCCCACCACAGGGTCCCCGCAATCAGGACGAGGGCCGACCAGGGAAACAGGGAGCGGCCAAGGACCTGAACAAGGGACAAGGGGCTTGCGGCCTTGATGCCGGGCGACGAAGGAGGCGAGCTCATGGGAGGACTCCTTGTAGGAAGGGAAGTTCAAGAAATCCGGAAGCGCATCGTATCGGCGAGTCTAGCACGCCGGGGCGATTTCGGGGGCGACGGGCAGGAATCGCCCCCCTTGAACACCTGGGGGACTATTCGTCCACCAGGTCAGCCAGCGAATAGCGCCAGTTCCAGTACAGCCAGCGCAGGTCGAAACGTCGCAGGACCGAACGTGCCATCACGAAGTACGAGGTAGGCAGGACGCTGAAGCCCGCCTCTTGCAATCGAATCCACAGCTGCGAAGTGTCGGCGAACACGGCCCTCAAGTCGACGCCATCCGCTTGCGCACAACCGGCCAGCCAGGCCAAGAGAGAGTCTTCGTTCGTCGGGTCATGTCCGGGATTGCACCAGTCGAGAATCCATCCCGCCCGAACCCCATCGAACGTCGTCACGCCGTAGACCGCATAGCCCTTGGCCCCATCGCCGACGACGCCCAGCCGGCAGCCGCGCTCGGGCTCGCCGCCAAAGCGCCAATCGAGGGTTTCACGGTCCCGGGCCATCCGGGCCGTACCCTCGCCTCGGGCAGAGCTCCAAGCCGTGGCCGCCGCGTGCCCCAGGCTCCGGACCTCGCTCACCTCCTTCACTGCTCCCTTGGAGCGGATCTCGGAGGGATCCACGGCCAAGAGATCCAGCGATCGAACCTGTTCGTAGCCCTGGTCCAGGGCGAGACGGAACCCGGCTTCGTCCGCCAGCCCGAACGCGACGGGAGCTTGCCCCTCCTCGGTGCCCACGAAGTGGGACAGCCAAGCCTCGGCTCCGTGCCCCAGGGAAGAAGGGTCCAGGTCCCTTCGGATCCAGACCTGTCGCTCCTCGTCGCAGACGATCCGCAAGGCCACCCCGGCCTGGGGCACCTCTCCCTCGGAGCCCGTCAGAAGAACCCGTGGCCCAGCGGGAGCTCCGAGATAGCGGCGTCGCCAAACCCTCGGCTCCATCCGCAGAACTCCCGCCTCCCACGCGGCTTCGAGTTCCCGACTCAACTGCGCCTCGTCTTGCCGAGTGTACTCCTGCATCGATGTCGTCACGGTCGTAGACCTAGACCAGGTCCATCTCCGCCAGCGTGTACCACCAGTTCCTCCGCAACCAGGACATGCTGTGCCGCGGATGGTTGAAGCGACCGGACATGAGGTAGTCGCTCGGCCTCACCAGCCACCCCGACTCCTGGAAACGGCGAAACCAGGGCGACCACTCGGGGAGCAGAGCGACCGCGACGGACACCTGGGCCTCACTGGAG
>JAUIEE010000589.1 GCA_030428965.1 bacterium
AGACCTGAGGCGATTGGAGCAGGGCCGCCTGCCACTCCTCGAAGGCGCGCTTCAGTTCGGGGCTGTTCGTGAGCGCGAGCTGCAGGAAGGCATCGAGCTCTGCCTCGTCGGGGATCACGGGCTCCTGCACCCTGCGGGAGGAGGCGCGGATGGCCTCTTCGACCTCGCGCAGCTCCTGCCAGGCCTGCTCTTCTCTGGCCGAGCGGCAGCCGACAAGGAGGAGGCACAAGACCGTCAGACAGATACGCGGAACCATGTCGCCGCTCCCATGTCAGCAGGCTGGTCGGACGAGGACTATGCAGGGTGTACGGCAAGCCCCGTGCCAGAGCCTAGCAGACGCCGCCAACCGCGCATGGCTGCGGTGGCCTCCACACCACGGCCCCCTGGTGGGCAACGGACTGATCAGAATCTGGTGGGTGGGGTCGACAGATTCTGGTGATCCGCCCGCCCGGGAGGGGACCTCAGTCCGGCAGGGCCGAGGTCCTCAGCCGCAGGGCGTTGAGGATGACCGACACCGAGCTGAAGGCCATGGCAGCCGCCGCGAGCATGGGGTTGAGCAGGAGGCCGAAGAGGGGGTAGAGAGCGCCGGCGGCGACGGGAACGCCGAGGGCGTTGTAGATGAAGGCGAAGAAGAGGTTCTGGCGGATGTTCCCGACCGTCGCACGGCTCAGATGCAGGGCCCGCACGATTCCCCTGAGGTCTCCTTTGACCAGGGTCACCGCGGCGCTCTCCATCGCGACATCGGTTCCGGTGCCCATGGCGATGCCGACATCGGCCCGGGCCAGAGCCGGCGCGTCGTTGATCCCGTCGCCGGCCATGGCGACGGTGCCTCCGCTCTCCTGCAGGCGCCGGATGGCGTCGGCCTTGCCGTCGGGGAGCACCCCAGCGATCACCTCCTCGAGACCCAGGCGCCCCGCCACCGCCTTCGCGGTCGAGAGGGTGTCGCCCGTCAGCATGACGACGCGCAGTCCATCGCGTTGCAGCTGGGCGAGCACCTCGGGGGTCGTCTCCTTGATGGGATCCTCGGCAGCGAGGAAGCCGGCCAGCTCCCCCTCGACCGCGACAAACACGACCGTGCGCCCCTTCTGCTGCGATGCCTCGGCCGCCTTCCGCACAGCATCGAGGGAGACGCCGAGGGAGTCGAGCAGCCGCAGATTGCCCAGGGCGACCTGTCTCCCATCCACGCGGCCGATGACCCCTTGACCGGGCGTCGTCTGGATGTCCTCGACCGGGCTCAAGGCGAGCTCTCGAGCGCTCGCGCCCTCGACGACGGCCTCGGCCAGGGGATGCTCGCTCCCACGCTCCACCGAGGCGGCGAGGCGGAGGAGCTCTTCCTCGGCGTAGCTCCCGGCCGGCTGGACCTCGACCAGCTTTGGTCGACCCTCGGTCAAGGTCCCGGTCTTGTCGACGACAAGGGTGTCGACCTTGCGCAAGAGCTCGATGGCCTCCGCGTTCTTGAAGAGCACTCCGAGGGTCGCAGCCCGGCCTGTCGCGACCATGATCGAGACGGGGGTGGCGAGTCCCAGGGCACAGGGACAGGCGATGATCAGCACCCCGACGGCGCTGACCAGGCCATGGGCCATCGGTGCTTCCGTCCCCAAGACGGCCCAGAGGACGAAGGACAGGAGCGCGACCGCGACGACGGCCGGCACGAAGACCGCCGCCACGCGGTCGACCAGGTTCTGGATCGGCGCGCGGCTGCGCTGCGCCTCGGCGACCATGCGGACGATGCGCGAGAGCAGCGTGTCCGCGCCGACCTTCCGTGCCTCAACGACCAGGGAGCCGTTGCCGTTGACGGTCGAACCGATGATGGTGTCTCCGACGCTCTTGGTCACGGGGATCGGCTCACCGGTCATCATCGACTCGTCGACCGCGCTGCTTCCCTCCAGGACCACGCCGTCGACGGGGACCTTCTCGCCGGGACGCACCCGCAGTTGATCTCCTGGCTCGACGGCCTCGAGAGGGACATTCTCCTCACCGCCGTCGCTGCGGATGCGCCGCGCGGTGTCGGCCCGAAGCCCCAGCAGGGCACGGATCGCGGCCCCGGTTCGTTGCCGGGCCCGCAGCTCGAGAACCTGACCGAGCAGGACCAGCGTGATGATGACGGCGGCTGCCTCGAAGTAGACCGCGACCGCCCCGTCGTGTCCTCTGAAGGAAGGGGGAAAGAGATCTGGAGCCACGGCCGCGACAAGGCTGTACCCAAAGGCGGTGCCCG
>JAUIEE010000590.1 GCA_030428965.1 bacterium
CCGTTCGGGGACCGACCCCTGCCAGGCTTCGGAAAGGGAGGCCCGATCGTCGGGCAACCGGCTCGCGCGAGAGGTGACCAGCGCAAGCTCGTCCAGCCCGGCATCGGGCCGGGCCACCATCTCGCCCAGGGCCAGAAGCAGCTGATCCAGCAGCTCCTCGATGCGCCAGCGATCGAAGAGATCCGCGTTCGCCACCGCGTCCAGAAGGAGCTCTTCTTCCTGCTCGAAGGCGTACAGGCTCAGGTCGAAGCGCGACTCGTCCGCCTCCGCCCCCAGGGCGCGGGCCTTCAGGTCTCCGAAGCGCACCTCTTGCTCGGGCACGTTGACCAGGTTGAACCAGACTTGGAAAACCGGCGACCGGGCGAGGTCCCGGGGAGGCTGCAACGCTTCCAGCAGGGACTCGAAGGGAAGGTCCTGGTTGGCGTAGGCCGCCAGGGTCGTCTCCCGCACGCGGGCGACGAGCTCGCGCCAGGAGAGCTCCTCCCCGCCGAGGTCCATGGGCAGGGCGAGGGTGTTGACGAAGTAACCCACCAGGCCCTCGGTCTCTTCCCGCGTCCGGTTGGCCACCGGAATGCCCACCGCGAAATCCCTCTGGCCCGACCAGCGCGAGAGCACGACCCCGTAGGCCGCCAGGAGCAGCATGTGCAGGGTGGCCCCCTCGGAACGGGCCAGCTCGCGCAGCTCCTGCCCGAGCTCGGGAGGCACTTCCCGGCGCACGCGGAACCCCTCGTGCCTTCGGACCGCAGGTCGCGGTCGATCCGTGGGCAGCTCGAGGGGCTCCACCCCCGCCAGGGCCTTGCGCCAGTGGGCCAGCTGGCGGTCCAGCTCCCCATCGCCCAGCCAGGCTCGCTGCCAGAGGGCGTAGTCGGCGTACTGGATCGGCGGCTCGGGAAGCGCGGGCACCTGCCCGGAGGCGTAGGCCCCGTAGGCCTCGCCCAGCTCCCGCACCACGACTCCCATGGACCACCCGTCCGTCACGATGTGATGCAGGGCGAGAGCGAACACGTGCACGTCCGGCGCGACGCGCAGGAGCAAGGTGCGCCACAGAGGTCCCCGCTCGAGGTCGAAGGTCGCGCCGGCCAGCGCTTCGAGTCGGGCCTCCAGATCCCCCTCGTCCACCTCGAGGGCTCCCAGCCGGACGGACACGGGAGCCTCCAGCACCTGCAGCGCGCGTCCGTCTTCCTCGACGAAGCGCGTGCGCAGGGATTCGTGCCGACGCAAGAGGTCCTCGAAGGCGCGCGAAAGGGCGGAGCGGTTCAAGGGCCCGCGCAGCTCCAGCGCGGCGGAGATCGTGTAGGCGGCGGTGCCCGGTTCGAAGCGATCGAGGAACCACAGCCGCTCCTGTTGAAACGAGAGCGGGGAGCGCGGGCCGCGCCGCTGCGGGAGGAGCGCCGGCTGACGGGCCGCGGCACCCAGGAGAGCCTTCACGCCGGCCGCCACCTCGCGCACCGTCGGCCCCTCGAACAGGCGGCGCAGGCTCAGCTCGACTCCGGTCACGCGCCGCAGGCGTGCGGCCAGCCGCGTGGCCAACAGGCTGTGACCCCCGAGGTGGAAGAAGTGGGCGTTGCGGCCCAGTCCCTGCGCGCCGAGCACGTGCTCGAAAGCGGCCGCGACCACCTCTTCCAGGGGAGACAAGGAGCCGCTCTCCGGGCTCGAACCCACTTCGGGATCCGGCAACGCCCGCTGGTCGAGCTTTCCGCTCGGGGTGAGGGGCAGCGCGTCGAGCTCCTGGAAGACGGAAGGGACGAGGAACTCGGGTACCCGGCGCTTCAGCTCCTCGCGCAGGGTCTCCAGGCGCCCACGCCGAGCCTCGTCCGGTACGACGTAGGCCACCAGCGTCAGGCCGCGGCCCTCGATCGACCTTGCGACCACCGCCACCGACCGAACGCCCTCGAGACGGGCCAGCTGCGCCTCGACTTCGGCGGGCTCGACGCGATAGCCGCGCAGCTTGACCTGGCGATCACGCCGACCGTGGAACTCGATGCGGTCCCCATCGGTGAGACGCCCCAGGTCTCCGGTACGGTACAGCCGCGTTCCCTGTCCGAAGGGATCGGGCACGAAGCGCTCCGCCGTCAGGTCGGCGCGTCCCTCGTAACCGCGGGCAGGCAGGATGCCACCCAGGTAGATCTCCCCGAGCACGCCGCGCGGGACGAGCTGCAGCTCGTCGTCGAGGAGCCACAGGGTGGCCCCCGGCAGGGACGTGCCG
>JAUIEE010000591.1 GCA_030428965.1 bacterium
GGCCAGCCGTAGGTCACCAGGTCCTTGTCAGGGCCACAGGTCGCCGCGAGCATGCGCTGGGCCGTCTCGACGAACAGCCCCGGGCGCTTGAGGCCCCGCCCGTGCGCCGGATGCACCATCGAGTCGATGATCTGGCCGAAGATGCGCTCCTCGCCATCGATGTCAACGAAGCTCGGCTGCGAAGCGTAGTGACAGGCGATCTCTCCCTCGCGCACGGCCACCCAAGCCCGAATGCCCGCCGGATTGGCCGGGTACGCCCAGCGCCAGTACTCGAGGGAGCGCTGACCCAGATTCGAATCGGTCCCGGCGAAGACCTCGTTGAACGTCGCGAGGATGCCGGCTTCATCCCCTTCCTCGAAGGGGCGTATCTCGTAGGAATCCGACACCTACGGACGAGCCGGGCGGCTTGAGATCGGGGCGAGAGCCAAAGAGAGCGGACCGGCCTCCCTGCCGGAGCTCGCGGATTAGAGCATCGTTCCCCCGGAGCCACAAGCCGAGCAGGGTCGTCCAGAGCCGCTGCCCCACGGTCGGAGTTCGCCGGCCTGCGAGCTCTAGGGCCCCGCCTGCAGCTTGGCCACGTAGATGGCCCCCGTGCCGTCCGTGAAGTAGGCACAGAAAGCCAGGCGATTGCCGTCGAAGCCTTCACGGCTCAGGTTGAGAGCGAAGATCGCCTTGCCGTCCAGCAGGTCACCCTTCGCCAGGAGGCACGTGAGCGGCCCAAAGTAGTCCGTGTAGATGCCCTCTTGATCGCCGGAACCCTGGCCGACGAAGGCCACCTTCCCACGCTGATTCAGTGCGGGGCCGTGGTAGTCGAAGTCGCTGAAACCGGTGAAGGTGCCCACACCGTCCGGAATGGACGTTTGGGCATCCGCGACGCGGGAAAGGCTGGCCCCATCCCGCAGGTAGATCCCCTTCTGGCCCGCGCTGCCGGTGGCTCGGAAGACGACGCGCTCGCCTTGGATCACCGGGCTGTCCAGGAAGCCCGTGAAGGTGCCCACTCCCCCCGGAATCGGTGTGGACTTGTCCGCGACGATTCCCAGGGCGCCCCCCGCATCCGTGTAGAGGCCTTCAGGGTCGACCGGATCGAAACTGCTGCCGCCACAGAACGCCGAGTTTCCCTCGCTGAACGTGCCGTTGAAGTGAAAGTCGGTGAAGGTGCCCGAGCCGCCGGGCTGCGGCGTCGTCGTGTCGGCCACCGTGTGCAGTCCGCCGTCGCTGGCGTAGATCCCCCAGCGAGATTCCCCCAGGCTGTCGGCGATCAGGGAGGCAAAGCCCGTGTCGCCCTGGCTGCTGGAGCAGGTGAAGAAGAACAGGTAGCTGAATCCGGGCGCGTCCGGCACGGGATCTCCTCGGCCCGCGAGGAGAGTCAGGTTGCCGCTCAGATCCGCCGTCAGGCACCCCTCGAAGCTGAGCCCGGACACGTCCCGCGCGCCGGTGAAGCCGACGATGCCCTCATCGAAGGACGGGTCACTGACGCCCACGAAGGTGTCCATGGGACCGAAGCCGGGAATCGGCGTCAGGGTATCGACGATCTTGGTCACGCCCCCCGGTCCGAAGGCATAGATCCCCTCGGGCCCCAGGAAGCTCTGCCCGTGGAACACGACGTGGTTGCCGTCCAGCGAAGCAGCCCGGAAGCCCGTGAAGTTCAGGTTCATGCCCGGGAGAGAGGCGCTCGTGTCGATGAGGCGCTCGAGGCGAACGTGCCGCGACACAGGTCGAGCATCGATGAAGACCGACTGGGCCTGGATCGGCAGACCCAGGAGGCCGGCGATGAAGAGGCAAACGAATCTCGTTCCAGAACCCATGGCTCCTCCCTGGTTCAAGGCCACGACGATCTTGCGGCTCCCATCTTGGTGTCTCTGCAGGATCCAGGGTTCTGCTCTTCCGGAATTCTCACAGGTCGATCGTGACGACCTCTCCGGGCTGCAGGGAGAGGCGCCGGCGATCCACCAGCTCCTCACCTTTGTAGAGCAACAGGGTCCGGGCACGCTCGTCCGCCTCGATCACACCGCTGCGCCCTTCGGTGATCATGATCTCCTCGCCCACCGCGATGAACAGGCCGTAGGACTCCGACAGGCGAATGGGGGTCTCGGTCTCATCGAGAACGACCACACGATCCGCCCACTCGGGATGGTCGGCGAAGTCGACCCGGAACTTGCAGGTCACCGGGATCACGATCTCCAGATCGGTCGGGTCG
>JAUIEE010000124.1 GCA_030428965.1 bacterium
CGGTCGAGGTGTCGGATTCGCTGCTCGCCGACACCGCCGCGGTCTACGTCCTGCTCCCGCGGCTGGAAGAGGGCGCGGGCCTCGCCGGCGCGGAGATCAAGATCAACTTCATGCGCCCGGCGCTGCCGGACGGCTGTCGGGTCCTGGAGCTCGGCTGCGCGAGCGGCGGGAACCTGATCCCGATGGCGGCGCAGCTACCCGACGCCAGCTTCGTCGGCATCGACCTCTCGGCGCGCCAGATCGGCGACGCGCAGTCGCGGATCGACCAGCTCGGCCTGACCAACTGCGCGGTGCACCACCTCGACGTCCGCGCCGCCGACGAGGCGACGCTCGGCGGCACCTTCGACTACATCATCTGCCACGGCGTCTACTCCTGGGTCCCGCGCGACGCGGCCGACCGCATCATGGCGCTGTCGCACGACCTGCTGCGCGAGGGCGTGGCGCTCCCGACCCCGTCGCTCGACGCGCCGAGCGACGCGCTGAAGAGCTCGCCCTTCGACGCGCTCATGGCGCCGGCCGCCTGGGACGGCCCGCGCCGCGCCGGCCTCAGCGCGTTCGGCTTCGGCGGCAACGACGCGCACCTGCTCGTCGAGGCCCACGAGCCGTCGCGCACCTACGCGGCGGTGCCCGCGGTGGAGCCAAACGAGATCGCCATCGTCGCGATGGGAGCGCGCGTGGGCGACGGCCAGTCTGTCGCCGATCTCGAGCGCTCGCTGAACCGGGGGCGGGAGATCTACGAGGCTCTCCATCCCGACGTGAACAAGGTCCGCCTCGAGCTCGAGGAGCTGTCGGCCGAAGAGAAAGCCAGGCGCAAGGCGGAGGAGGAGAGCGACGAGGACTCGTTCGCGGCGGTCACGGCCGAGAAGACCGGCCTGTCCAAGGCCGTGATCCGAGGGGCGATCAAGCGGGATGCCCTGGCTTCCGAAGCGGTCAAGCGGGCCCGTGGTCAGGGGGAGCTGAACGCGACCAAGACCAACGAGATCATCAAGCTCCACAGAGAAGCCCAGGAGGAGATCCTGCCCCTGGTCGCCGGGAAGACAGCTCAGGAGACGCGACGGATCGTGGCGGCTGCCCGGGAAGGGGGCCTGGAAGCAGCCCGGGAAGAGTCGGAGAAGGTCGTTCCGCTGCCCCGTGAGTACAGCCAGATGCTGTCGCCGCTGCGGCGGGTGAACCGTTCGATCTCGCGCATCCTGGCAGAGGAGTTGCGCTACGAGGGGCCAGACCAGGCCAAGATCAACAACGCTCTCGTGACGTTGCGCAACAACCTGTCCCTGTACCTGCGCATGGCTGGGGTGGAGGAGTAGGAAGGGGAGGCGGGGAGTATCGTCCCGATCCAGTCTTGCCGTCGCAGTTCCTCCGCGCTCTTCGTCGTCGCCGCGGGTCAGGAAGCCAAGGCCGTTTGGGCTGCACTCGCCTGCGCGGAGAGAGAGACGCCCTGGGCGTTCGTCATCTAGGCGTGGGGTCCGACGACAGGCTGGATCGTCGGAGCGTGAAAGGACTCCGCCGTGAAGGCGGATTCTTCCTCGGGTACACGACGAACAGGCAATTCTCTCGGAGTTGGAATCCGTGGGGTTTCCTTGTTGTATTCGGGGTCTTGACGCATGCAGCCGTGCTCGAGAGCTGTGCTACCAAGGAAGTCTCACCCGGGGGCTTTCGAAGTCCGGAAGTTCACCTTTCACTCCCCGGAGATGCCCCTCAGGGCAGAGGTGAGGACGGGCCTCACACCGCGGCTGAAGCATGTGTCGATTCGGCTGGCTTCACGCTCGAAACGTCCTATACCTTCGAGGCGATGCGCGTTCAGGAGGGGGGAGTCCGCCGCGCCAACAACTTCTTGGGAAGCCTCGATCTTCAATGCAGGGTCGATCTGGAGCGACTCTTCGGCCTGCCCAACACCCGCTCGTTCCTCTACGCCGTTGGAACCCACGGCGATAAACCGAGTGAGAGCACCGGAGACTTCCAAGGGGTGAGCAATATCGAAGCCCCCGAGGCCTTCCGCCTCCTCGAGGGATGGATCGAGCGGGTCTGGAAGAGCGGCCGCGCCTCCGCCTTGATCGGGCTCTATGACGTCAACTCGGAGTTCGACTTCATCCCGGCCGCGAGGCTCTTCCTTCACAGCTCCCACGGTATCGGCGGTGAGCTCGGCACGTCGGGCCGTAGCGGCCCTTCGACTTTCCCCGTGACGTCTCTTGTCGGACGCCTCGAGTTGCGTTCGAGGGACCAGAAGTCCTACCTGCGAGCTGTCGTGGCGGACGGCGTGCCAGGCGATCCTCGATCACCCCGTCGAACGAGCATCCGGTTCGACGACGGTGATGGCGTCTTGGTCCTGAGCGAGCTGGGAAGGTGGAGCAGCTCTCTTCGAGATCTGCAGGGGTCGGCTCTTGCCGTCGGGCACCATGGGCCCGGGTTCCGGGAGCGCCATTTCGGCAAGGTCGCCCTGGGGGTCTGGACCTACACCGGAGACTTCGACGACTTCTCTAGAGTCGATGTCAACGGCGATCCGGAGCAGCGCTCCGGCGGAATCGGCATCTATGCGCTCGTAGAGCAGCGCCTCTTCTATGAGCCGCAAGACCCGAATCAAGGACTGTCCGCCTTCGTGCGCGTGGGCAGCGCAGATAGCCAAGTTCAATCGATCGATCGGTACGTCGGAGCAGGCTTCGTCTACGAAGGACTGTTTCAGGGATCCGAAGACGAGCTTGGGCTAGCCGTGGCGGCGGCGCGCTTTGGTTCCGAGTTCCGGGAGGCGGCAAGCACAACCGCGGAATGGGAAGACTGGGAAGTCGCGATCGAGCTTACCTGGCGAGCCAGGCTCACCTCGCAGCTGTGGATACAGCCAGACTTGCAGTACATCGTGCATCCCGGTGGAGATCCGGAGGTCGAGAACGCTCTCGTGCTCGGGCTGCGAGCCACGATTTCGCTTTGACCTCCAGGGGGCTCCACCGTCATTTCCGACCGTAAGGCCCTGCCCTCCCTGCGAACGGGATTCCTGTCCTGCCATCAGGCAATGCCTAGGACTCTGGTAACTCCCAGAGGACCAGCTCGGCCTCATCCAGCCCTTCGACGTGAAGCTCCTGCTCTTCCTGGATCGCCGCACCGTCACCGGGCCCCAGCTCCTGGTCGTTGAGCCGGATCCTGCCCTTGGCTACGTGGATCCAGGCGGAGCGGCCGTCGCCCAGACGGTGCGAGGTCTTCTCTCCATGACCGAGCAGGCACGCGTAGAGCCACGCTTGCTGATCGATCGTGAGGGATCCCTCGCTTCCGTCGGGGGACACGACGAGACACAGCCGGCCTCGTCGCTGTGGATCGCTGAAGGCCTTCTGTTCGTAGCGAGGAACGGTCTGCTTGCGCCTGGGGAAGACCCACATTTGCAGGAAGTGCAGCGACTCGTCCGAAGAGCCGTTGAACTCGCTGTGCAGGACGCCGGATCCGGCGGACATGAGCTGAACGTCCCCCGGGCGCATCTGGGAGCCATTGCCCAGGCTGTCCTTGTGCTCGAGGACTCCATCGAGCACGTAGGAGACGATCTCCATGTCCTGGTGTCCGTGCTGTCCAAAACCGCGGGCAGGTGCGACGCGATCCTGGTTGATCACGCGAAGCGCGCCGAAACCCATGAAGTCGGGATCGTAGTAGTCCGCGAAAGAGAAGGTGTGGTAGGTGTCCAGCCAGCCGTGGTCCGCATGGCCGCGCTCTTTCGACGGTCGAAGGGTGATCATGATCGGTCTCCGGAGGTAGGGAGCCAGGTTCCTTGCCTTGCCGTTGCGAAGCAGCCACCGACTCCCTCACCGGCGACCGGGCCGCAGGGCCCGTCGGGGCCCAGCCAGGGAGACCCGACGTGCTGCGCGCCGTTTGTTCCTCGGGCCCCGAGCCGCCCGCCGCGGACGCTCGAGCAGGTCCTGCTCCGACGCCGAACCCCTCGAGGGCGAGCCGTCGGACCCAGGTCGCTCTACTTCGCGCGGTTGCGGTAGAGCTTCCTGTCGACCACCGAGGTCATGGCGTCGAGGTCCAGGTCGCGCCCGAGGAAGGCCTTGATCTTGGCAGCCTCGGTCTGGGGATCGTCGATCATGCCGCGGTACTGAACCTCGACCATCTCGAAGTGATCGTGGGTATCGATCAGCTTGTACACCTCGTCGAGGTGCTGCTGGTAGTGCTGCTTGGTCCCCTCGTCGTCGATCGTGTTGCGCTCGTTGCGGTTCACCAGCATCTTGTTCTGCGAGGCGACGATCTCGTCGAGGCTGCGGCGCATGAACAGGATCTTGTACTGGTGTGCTCCGGGCAGGTACTTCAGCTGGTGCGAGACGACCTTGAGGGCCTTGCCGCGGCAGTCGAACAGCCAGGAGCGGTCGAGCGTGACGTTGAGGCGCAGAACGCGCTCGTCCTCGTAGTAGCCCTTCGGGTTGTCGTCGTCCGCCTGACGCTTGTCGTCCTGGACCGGATGGTAGCCGGCGGCGTCGAGCATCTTCATGGCCATCGAGGTCCCCGAGCGGGGCAGGCCGGAAACGATGACGATCGGTTCACCGCGGTCGATGGGCTTCTTCTTCTTGCTGAACAGTCCGAACATGATGGGGCGGGATCTTTGGCTGGGACGAGCCTGGTTAGTCGGAGATCGAGGGCGAAGAGTTTAGCAGAATGCCCTGATCTGCCGCCCCTCGCGGCGCTTCCCGGGGGAAGATCCCAGGCGGCGGGCCGGCCTGGGGGCCGGGAGGTTCTCCGGGGGGGCGCACCTCCGGACAAGGGATGGCGGGCAAGTCCTTTGCCTTCGGGCGAGACCGCCCGGCGACCGGGTAGGATGAGCGGGCCATGCAAGCTTCCCTGGGGCAACGTGTGCTGCGGTGGGGCGGCGTTCTCTCCGGGTTGGCGGGCCTGGGTGCTTGGGGCCAGCTGATGCTCCAGGCGTTCTCGGGAATCGAGGAGGTCGCACCGGAGAACGAGGAGGGGGCGCGGTTCATGGCCTGGGCCGTGGGGGGCACCGTGCTGATGATCGTCGGGACGCTCTTGCTCCACCTTTCACTGGCGGACCCGGAGGAGGAGCCGGACCGGACCGGCTGAGCGCGGAGTCCCTGCTGTCCGCCCGAGGGATGCGGGACCATGGGGCTGCTCCGGGCGCCATGGAATCTTGTTCTCTCCGGATTCCCAGCCAGGGGAACCGGCTTTGGGTGCGCGCAGGTGGCTCAAGCTCGTGGGAGTCAGGTGTCGACCCGCCGGGCAAGGGGGCGATTCTCCGGGCGAGATCCGAGCTTGGTCGGCTCCCGAGACTCCCCGAGCACCGGGCTATGAACGAACACGCTGTTTCTCCCATGATCGTGCGTTCCGCAGCGGCCGGCGGCTTCGTGCGTGCGAATCCGACCTTCCTGGCACAGGTGGGCTTCACGGCCGAGGAGCTGGCGGAACGACCCTTGATCGAGTGGATCGTTCGGGAGGATCGAGAGGCTCTTCAGGGGGCGATGGAGCGTTGCGCCGATGAGTCCAGGGTGCGCCACCTCACGAAGGAAGGTGTCCCTTTCCCCCTGGAACTGCGAATCCGAAGGCAAGGGGAGGAGACCTTCGTCCTGGGGCGCTGCACGAAGCGCGCGGCCGAGACTGCGTTCGAAGGTTCCCGGGTCGAGGCCAACGTGCAGAGCACCCTGCACCGGATCGCCGAGATCGTCGAGGCGGCGAATCCGGGTTACAAGTGCTCGATTCTGCTCGTGGCCGACGGCCGCTTCGTCAAGGGGGCCGGGCCGAGCTTGCCCGAGGACTACAACAACGCGATGGACGGTTTCACCGTCGGTCCCACGGCCGGATCCTGCGGCACCGCCATCTACTGGAATGCGCCCGTGATCGTCGAGGACATCCAGAACGATCCCCTGTGGGTTCCCTTCGCGGAGCTGGCCGAGAAGGCCGGCGTGGCCGCCTGCTGGTCCTATCCCTTCACGACCCAAAGTGGCCGCGTACTCGGAGCCTTGGCCCTCTACAGCCCGGAGCCGCGGACACCTACCGCGGCCCAGCTCAGGGCCCTGCGGACCGCGGCCCAGATGACCGGACTCGCGGTCGAACGCGGGCGAGCGGAGGAAGAGCTGCGCATCGCCAACGAGATCAAGGACCGGTTCATGGCGAACATGAGCCACGAGATCCGTACCCCGCTGAATGCCCTGATCGGCATCACCGATTCCCTGCCCGAGTTCGAGACCGGCCTGCCCGCCGAGGAGATACGCCTTCTGCGGGAATCGGGAGAGCAGCTGCTCGAGCTCTTCGCCGGGGTCATCGAGCTGACCGAAGGACAGGATCGTCAGGAGCCGGGGGACGTGATGGATCTGCACGCCACCTGCCAGAGCGTCTGCAAGCCCCTGGAGGTCCAGGCCCGGGCGAAGGGGTTGGACTTCGAGTGCCGCTTCTCCACCAAGGTCCCCCGCTGGGTGTGCCTGGATGGCTGGTCCTTCGAGCGGGCTCTGCGGCTCTTGACCCACAACGCCGTGAAGTTCACGGATCGGGGCAAGGTGGCGGTCCTCCTGGATGTGGAGGGAAACGAGCTGCATGTTTGCATCAGCGATACGGGCTGCGGAATCGACCTCGGTCGCCTGAGCGAGCTGCGGGAGCCCTTCGTACAGGGGGACCTGTCGACCACCAAGCGATACGCCGGCTTCGGCTTGGGCCTCGCCCTGAGCGACCTGTGCATGCGGGCCCTGGGGGGAGAGATGGAGTTCCACGCCAACGAACCCTCGGGAACCATGGTCACGTTCCGCCTGCCCGTGCAGCTGGCCGCTGCGCCCGAGGAGATCGAGAGCGAGACCGCTGGCGCCAAGGGGTCCTCGAAGGGCCTTCCGGTCCTCGTCGTCGAGGACAACCGCCTCAACAGCAGGGTCATCGAGAGCATGCTGCTTCGATCGGGTTATGGCTGCGAGGTGACCGTGAACGGCGAGGAGGCGCTGCAAGCCGTGCGCGAGAACGACTACGCCTGTGTCCTGATGGATTGTCAGATGCCCGTGATGGATGGTTACCAGGCGACGCGGGAGATCCGCAGCCTCGAGGCGGGTACCGGCGGTCGAATCCCGATCATCGCCGTCACGGCCAACGCTCTGGCCGGGGATCGGGAACGATGCCTCGAGGTGGGGATGGACGACTACCTCAAGAAGCCCGTTCGCAGGGAGGAGCTGCTCGTCGCGCTGGAAGAGTACGCGGGGAAACCGAACGCCGTTTCCTAGGAGCTCGCTCCGCCGACTGCCCCCGGTGTCGCGGGCGAGGCCCGAGGCCAGAGAGGCGCGGGGCCGCAAGGCAATGCGACCCCGCGCGCGGGTAGGTCGGGTCAGGGGGAGACCGTGAGCTCCAGCGCGTTGGAGAGCTCGAAGCCTCCGAAGCGAGGGCAGCTTCCGCCGGGGACCTTGGTGGCCCACTGCAGGTAGAAGGTGTGGCCGACGGCACTGGGGGGGATCGGGAGGAAGGCCTCGGCGTGGCCCTCGGCGTCCGTCGTGCGCCAGAACTTCAGGGAGCCGGGCAGTGCGGGGTAGAGCACGCCCGGGCCGCACAGGAGCGGGTTCGGTGCTCCGCTGACGACCAGAACGGCGGGGCGATCCGGCACCGAGTCGAACAGCTGGGGCCGGAACTCCAGGTTCCCCTCCACGGGGCACGGAGCGATGCTCCGGCCGCCCGGGCCCGTGGCCCCTCCGAGGTCGAGGGCGCCGGGCTGGGCCTGGTAGAGCGCCCGCTGGATCCTGCGGATGCCCGTCGGCTCCTCGGTATGGTTGAAGGCGATGATGGCGCCTCCCTCATGGAGGGCGGGGTCTCCGCCCGACCAGGTGGCCACCGCCGCGGACGCCTGGACCCATCCGGGGACCGTGGCAACAGGTTCACTCGGCTGGCAGTTGGCCGCCGTGTAGGGGTCCACCTGCACGGTGCGGGGATGGGATTCGCCTTCCAGATTCCAGCGCGTGTAGCTGATCAGGGCCGAGCTTCCCATCCAGGCGACGCCCGCGTTGATCTCCCCCGCGTTTGGCGCACCGGCTACGAAGCGCAGGGCCGAAGCGTTCATGGCCTGGGAGTCCTGGTCCACGACGCTGCGGGCGACGATGTCCCATTGACCCGTGTCCACCTGCCTCGTCCAGGTGGCCAGCCAGCGCTTGCCGTTCCCGTCCACGTCCACTCCGAAGTGGCTGACGGCCAGGTTACCGTCCGAGAGGTAGATCGGGTCGCCGACAGGATTACCGTTGGGTGCGACCAGACGCCCTTCGATGCGCACGTGCCCGGCGCCGTCGCTCTGTTGCCAAGCCGCCAGGAATCGGCTGTGGTCTCCGTTCGTCTTCGAGATGCCAGGGTTGTAGTGCGTGAAGTCGCCCGTATCCGCTCTCACGGTCTTGGCGGGAGCGGCGGGCGCAGGCGGCCCGAAGTTGGGGACGATCAGCGTGCGTGCCCGGATTCCGTGGCCGACCTCCCGCCAGATGACGGTGCCGTGGTTGGTGGCGTCGTGGCGATTGCCGGCGACGTCGGCGCTGCTCTGATCCGCTGCGGAAGGGGCGACTTCGAGGGCAGCGGAGACGTCCCCGTTCGGGTCGATGGCCACCGCCATGACATTCGTGTCGCTGCCCGGGACGGTCTGTTCCCAGACGGCCAGGAAGCGGCCGGTCTTGCGGATCGCCGCGACCTTCGGTCGGAAGGCCTGGAACGGCGTCCCGTCGGGCTCCGGGGTCAGGTGCAACAGGCTGCCCACCGGATCCCCCTCGGAGTCCAGGCGACGGGCACAGATGCCCCACTCGTTTCCGGCGTAGGGACGAGTCCACACGACGAGGTAGGTCTGAGGTCCGCGCAGGTAGGCCACGTCCGGCGCCCAGTCGTCGTAGCCGTCGTTGGCCACCTCGGTGATCGCACCGACCAGAGGATCGAGCAGCAGCGGGTAGCTGGCCTGGTCCACGAAGGCGGCGGGCAGGACGAGCTCGATTCGGTCCCCCTGGTGGCGGACCTTGCCCGGGACCGACTGCCCGAGGGCATCGATCCCGGTCACACCTCCCCAGTTCACGCCTCCCGTGCCGGGCAGCTCGAAGCGGGCGCCGACTGCGCGAGGCGCCGCTGGCAGCTGGGTACTCAGCCGTCCGCGCACCACCAGGTCACCTTCACCGGGCGGACGCTCGGGAAACAGGAAGGTCTGGTGCACGCCCTCGGGGCGAACCTCGTAGCGCTCCTCGACCGAGTGGCCGCGCTCGTAGACGATCCTGTCGTCGCGCTGGACCGGGCGCACCGTGGGGTCCGCGACGAGCCAATCCGTGCCTTCACGCTGGATGCTCTCGAGCGTGAAGGACAGCGGCATGGCGCTCGGTGCCTCGGGGCCGAGGACCGGAACGAAGGTGAACCTGCCGGCTTCGAAGCGGGCGGCGTAGCGTTCCCCGACGCCCCCGAAGCCGTAGGCGCGGGAGGCCACACCCGACGTGCGGGACAGGGCCTGGGGTTCGAAGCCCGCCTTCCCCGGGCTGGACTGGGCTCCGGGGCTCGCTGCAGGTGCGGGGGGAGCGAAGAGGGCGCCGGCGGCCATGAGGAGCAGCCCGCGGGGGATTTTGAGGGGGTGCATGTCGATCTCCTTGGCCCTCGACGGGCCTCTCGTTGACCGCCCGATGCGGCCATGGGACATGCATGGCGGACCTCGGGATCCCGTTGCGGGAATCCGGGGGAATTCGGCGCGGCCGGCGCCGGTCTTGTCCGGCGCTCGGGCTGGCGGGTCTTCGGAAGGACGTCGAGACGACCTCCGAGACGCTTGGCCGGGCTTGCCTCGGGAACCTGGAAGAACCGAGCGGAACGCGCCGTGTCAGAAAACCGGGAATCATGCGACGCTTCGGAGGCGGCGCGCATTTCCGGGATGATGGAGTTGGAATTCGAAGGGAGAGGGGTGCAGGTCTCGGCGGCCTGGGTGCAGCGCCTCGGGCGCGCCCTGGCGGCCGAGGGGCTGTCCCACGAGGACGCGCTTCAGGAGACCTGGGTCGCCGTGCTCGAGGGGAGAATGAAGCACGACGCTTCTCCGGGCGGGTGGTTGGCCAAGGTGGCGCGCAACTTCGCTCTGCTCGGCCTGCGCCACGAGGAGACGGTGCGGCGAGGGGAGCGCGGTGCCGCTCGGCCTGAGGCCCAGACCGAGGGACCCGAAGACGTCGTCGCCCGAGCCGAGATCACCCAGCAGGTGGTCGACCAGGTGCTCGCCCTGCGGGAGCCCTATCGCTCCACGCTGCTCCTGCGCTACCTCGACGAGCTGTCCGCGGAGACCATCGCCCAGCGTCAGGGTGTGCCGGCTTCGACCGTGCGCAACCGCCTGCGGCGTGGGTTGGTCGAGGTGCGTCGAAGGCTCGGAGTTCGGATTCCGTTGGGAGCTGCAATCGCGGTCTGGAGACCGTCGGTCGCGGATTGGATGGCTCGGATTCCGGAGGTCTTGGTCGTGATGAAAGCAACGAAGTTGGCCGTCGTGGGAGTGGCCGCGCTCGTGGTCGGGGCTTGGTGGTGGAAGGATGCTGAGCTGCAGAGCCGCGCTCCAGGAACCGTGGCCGAAGTCGCCGCCTCGCTGCCGGAGGTCACCCCCGTGGAATCCAGGCTGGGTCAAGGTGACCTCCCCGTGCAGACGCCGAGCCCACGGGAAGCGAAGCGAGAGGTCCTGCCTGCCCCATCGTCCCCGGCGGAGGAGGAACCGGTCCCGAAGGAAGAGCCGGGGGAGCTTTCGATAGCGCGGACCCTCCTGGTCGTCGACCTGGAGAACGAGCCGGTTGGAGATGCGCGCGTGGCGCTCGAGGATCTCGAGGCCTCCTATCGGGAGGAGCTCTTCACGGACTCCCAGGGAAGATGTACGGCCTTCTACTCCGAGGGGACCCTGGAGGTGACCGCCTACAAGGAAGGCGTAGGGATCGCGCGCGGCGAGGTCGTCTTCTCCGAGGACCGCGGGGACCGAGAGCTGCGTCTGCGCCTGATCGAGCCGATTCGCCTGAGGGGGATCGTGCTCGATCCCCGGGGCAATCCGGCTGCCGGGGCGAGGGTCGAGCCCGCGATGGCCGGGCTGATCCAGGCGGCGGATCTGCCCTTCTCCACGCCGGCGATGCTCACCGACTCCGAGGGGCGCTTCTCGTTCCTGCTGCATTCGAATGGCTTCTATCGCCTGGAGGCCTCCCACGACGGGCTGCGCTCCAGCCCCGTGGACGTGGACAAGACCCAGGGCTTCGAGCGCGAAGTCGTGCTACGCCTGAGGGGGCGCCATGCGCTCGAAGGGGTCGTCCTGGATTCGGAGGGACGCACGGAGAGCGGAGCCAGGATCCAGGCCTACGGTATGGAGGAGGCGCTCACTGCCTTCCGGGAAGGAGGTCAGAGCGACGAGCAGGGCCGCTTCCACTTCGCACTGCCGGCGCCGGGCGCCTATCGCCTCGTGGCGAGCTCGGCCCGGGCTCCACGCACCACCCTGGACGTGGAGGTGCCCGCGGGAAGCTCGACCCGGCACGTCGAGCTGGTCCTGGACAGGCCCGAGGTGATCGCGGGAAAGGTCGTTTGGGACGACGGCCAACCGGCCTCGGGTTGCCGCGTGTACGCCTACGCGGAAGGCAGCACGCCGCCGATGGACGTGGGCTTCGAGATCACGGCGGAAGGGGCCGCGATGTACGGCTACGCGCTGGCCGATGCGGACTCCGACGGGAACTTCGTCCTCTCACCTCTGGTCCAGGGCGAGCGCTACTCCCTGTCGGCCCGACCGGACGCGGACCGTGCGCGGGCCCGTGTCCGCGAGCACGGGATCCTGGCCGGCACGGAGGGCGTCGAGCTCGAGCTCTCGGAGAAACGGCTACGGGGGGCCTTCGTACATGGCGCCCTGTCCTCGGCCCTGGGCGAGACCCTGCGGGACGTGCAGCTCCAGCTGATGTGGCGGCCGCCTTCGGCCGCAGGGCAGCCCTCGAGCTGGCGTTCGGACCGTCCTCGCCAGGTGCTCCAGGGGACTGGGCCCTGGCGCCCCTTCGACGGCAAGTTCGAGGAGGGGCGCTACGAGTACGCCCATCTGTTGCCGGGTCGAGAGTACGTGCTCTACCTCACGGCCGAGGGGCACGGGATCAGCGCGGTCGGGCCCTGGATCGCGGAGGAAGCGGGAACGCTCCTCGACGTGGAGCTCCATGCAGAGCTCTCCCTCCAGGTCGAGGTCTTCCGCGGGGACGGTCTGCCCGCCGCGCACGCCACGGCCTCTCTGCGGTACCTGGAGGAGTTTCAGCCCCTGCACTTCTTCGGTGAGCGCTACCTCGACGAGGAGGGACGCATCGGCTACGAGAACCTGCTCCCGGGAACGTATGAGCTGGAGGTGGTCCACAAGGGCCAGTCCCAGCGCGAGGATGTGGAAGTCACGGTCGGGGTCGGACGGAAGCGGTTCGTCGTGGGCCTCGAGTAAGGCCTTCGAGGGCAGGAGCGACCGTTCTTCCGTCTACCCTGGACAACCTTCGTCG
>JAUIEE010000125.1 GCA_030428965.1 bacterium
GCGCCGACCGCTCCGGCGGGAAGATGGTGACCTTGACCGGCGCCAACTTCACGGCCACGACCGAGGTCTTCTTCGGTTCCGACGAGGCCACCGGCCTCGGCGGCACCCAGGCCGCGAGCGTGACCCTGATCGACGCCAACACCCTCGAGGTCGAGGTCCCGAGCCACTCCAAGGGAAAGGTCAACGTGATGGTCCAGGACTCGACCACCGCCCAGGCCTGCATCCTGGCCTCGGCCTTCACCTTCACGTCCTCGGGTGGCGGCGGCGGCTGCTACATGAAGCCCTTCAGCGAGCCCCGCGGCCCGCAGGGTGCTCTCTTCGGCAGCTGGTGGATGGCCTTCCTGGCCAGCGTCGTGTTCCTGATGCGCCTGCGTTCAGGAACCCGCGTCCAGCCCCAGCGCCTGCGTAGCTGAGGCCCGGGCCCGCAGTCCGGTCGTTCCTCCTGCCGGTACCCCGACACTCTCCGTGAGACTCCAGGCCAGGCCTGGGAGTGGAGGCGCTGACACGAGCATCGTCAGAGCAGGTTGATTTCCGTGTTCCCGTCGAGCGTGGGCTTCGTCCGCCTGAGTTTCTGCAGTCGCCTGTTCCTGCAGCGCTCGCAGTGGGTCTCCCAGCACTTCTCTCTGTCTCGCAGGAGCACGTACAGCGCGGCTGACGCGAAGAGGCCCGCCAAGGGCCAACCGCTCGCACCCTTCAGCCAGCAGGCGGCAGCTCCCGAAAGAGCCAGCAAGGCGAAGACTCTCGGGACGGGGATCCTGCGCCGACTGTGCGGCGTCACTTCGTCGCAAACGACGCAGTGCCTTACCGTCTCCACAAGGAACATGGCGTCATTGTAGCCATTCGGGAGGATCTCGCCGGGCCAGCGGGGATCGCTCCTTGGAAGGCCAATCCGCTGGCTGGGCGCGGGCTCCGCCTACCAGAACTTCCACCATGGCTTCTTCAACGGGGTGTCCGTCGTGGACTCCTCCACCCATTCCCCGTCGGGGGTCCTCGCCCACTTCTTGTCGACCCCTTTTATCCGGATCTCTGTTCCTGGGGCGTGATCGACGAGTTCAAGCAGGTCGGGAGCGAACCACAGGCCGTCGTCCCGAGCCTCACAGTGGACGTGCAGGGCAAGATCCGACTTCAAGTCGCCGAACACCTCCACGCCCGTGACCGACGGTGTGGTCTCGCCGTAGACATGACCTTCGAGTCCCGCGACTCCGGCGCTCGTGGTCTCCACCGTCACGCGAACACGGACGTTGTCTCCGAACGAGATCATCGCTTTTCGAGAGTCCCTCGAGTCAAGGCCCGTGCATCCTCACGGGGGGAGCGCTAGGCGAATGTTCACGGACGACCCATGGCAGGATTGCAGAATGAGGTCGGCGGAGTCCTCGATCAAAGCGTTTGGTTGACCAGCACGTCATGAGTTTGCCCCCGATCGTCTGTTGCCTGCACGCGGCAGCGCAGGCCGCTTGATTCTGCGAAGAAGACGAGCACGATCTCCGGTAGGGCCTCGTAGGTGATGCCGTGACTCGTCATGTGCCGGGGAAGCGCATCAGCCCAGTACCCCACGGATTCTCGGAGGTTCTCCGGATAGTCTCCCAGGGGCTCGATCTTGCGGCTAGGGAAATGAATCGCGAGCCGATTCGCTGGCAGAGCCCTCAGTGCCTCTGCAAGGAGATCGGTGGCGAAATCGCCACGAACATAGTTGTTCATGCTGCTGAACGAGTGCCCGAAGTTGTGGAGCATTGCCGGAATGTTCTTGTACTTCATAGCGCCCCTCGAGGTGCGCCCCAAGCTTAGTGGTTTCTTCGGGGTCTGGTTCTGTTGGACTCGATCGCTAGGCTGTATCCCGTGACCACCATCAGTTTCGACATCGAAGTCGCCGGCTACCCCTGGGAAGAGGTCGACGAGATCACCCGAGGGTACCTCCTGGGCCGGGCGCGGGACGAGCGGGAGGCGGAGGCCATGCAGGACCGCACCGCCTTCTTCCCCGGGCTGGGGAAGATCATTGCCATCGGGCTGTGGAACGTGGAGCAGGAGCGGGGGCTGATCCTGCTGGAAGGGGAGGCCGCGGAGCAGGAGCCCTGGGAATCGGTGCCCGACTCCGACATCTTCCGCTCGGACGAGGCGGGGATCCTGACCAAGTTCTGGGAGGTCTGTGCGCGCAAGCGGGGGTTGCGGCTCGTCTCCTACAACGGGCGTACCTACGACGGGCCCATCCTCATGATCCGCTCGTCGCAGCTGGGGGTGAAGCCGAGCCTGAACCTGGTGCCGAATCGCTACCAGATCGACAGCCACTGCGACCTGCTCGACGTGTTCTCGTTCATGGGCGCCTGGCGCGAGCGCTACTCGCTCGACTACTGGTGCCGGCGCTTCGAGGTCGAGAGTCCCAAGGGGGGCATCGACGGAAGCCAGGTCGCCAAGGCCTACCGCGAGGGGCGCATCGAGGAGATCGGCGAGTACTGCCTGCGCGACGTGCGTGCGACGGCGGAGCTCTACCAGCGGGTTTCGAAGACGCTGCTGCCGCTCTTCCGGGGCGGCCCCCAGGGGTAGTCCTCCGGGGCGTGGTACCTCGGCCCCTTGCCGGCTTCCTGCGGGGGGTCGTGGAGCAGCTAGGGAAGAGTCGGGCTTCGAACTAGAATGCCGACCTGATCATGGGCAAGCACGTCGTCGCCATCCTGAACCCGGCCTCCGGCTCCGACGAGCCCGTCCTGGCCACCTTGAGCGACGTCCTGGGTCCCTCCGGCGTGGACTGGGAGGCGAGGGTGACCACGGGGCCCGACGACGCGCGGACCTTCGCCGAAGAAGCCCGCAAGCAGGGCGCGGACCTGGTCCTGGCCTACGGGGGCGACGGGACCGTGTCCGACGTGGCGACGGCCCTGGCCGGCGGCGAGAGCCCCATGGCGATCCTGCCGGGCGGTACGGGCAATGCGGTCGCCCAGGAGCTGGGCATCCCCGGCGACCTCCGGGCGGCCCTGGATCTCGCCCTCGATCCGGACGCGGTCGTACAGCCCATCGACTGCGTGCGCGTTCGGGATCGGTGCTGCCTCCTTCGGGTGGGGATCGGAGCCGATGCTCGCATGATCGAAGGGGCGAACCGCGAGGCCAAGGACCGCCTGGGCTGGTTCGCCTACCTGGTCTCCGCGCTCGCGCAGGTGCGCGACCCGAAGCCGAGCACCTACCGCCTGGATCTCGACGGCTCCGAACTGGAGCTGGAGGCCCTCTCCATCGTGCTCGCCAACATCGGAAGGATGGGCCGCGCGGGCATGCGCTTCGCCGAGGACGTCGATCCCTGCGACGGTCTCATGGACGTCTTCGTCATTCGAGACGCGAGCCCGGCGTCGGTGGCCACGGTGGGGGCCAGCCTCCTGGGTCTGACGGTGCCCACGGAGGAATCGGACGAGCCGGGCCCCTACAGCCGCTGGCGAGCGCGACGGGTCCAGGTCGAGGCCCGCCCTGCCCAGGAGGTTCACGTGGACGGCGATCTGCTGGGGGAGACCCCGCTCGACGTGCGCGTCGAGCCGGCCGTCCTGCGCATCCTCGTGCCCAACCGATAGGACGGACGGGTGGCGTCTCCTCGCGTCGCATCCGCCGAGGCGGGGCGAGGTCTAGAGCGTCCAGGAAAGCGTCAGCGTCCCGTACTCGGTGCTTTGCCGCTCGGTCTCGAAGGTCGTCCCGAACTCGGTCAGCAGGAAGGCCAGGGTGCACCACCTCGTGCGCCACGTGATCCCGGTCGAGAGGAACTCGACGAGCGGTTCGGAGCGCACGGATCGGCTCTCTCGGAAGACGGTGCCGTCCAGGGGCAGGTAGTGGGCGACGCCGAACGCGCCGCCCCCGATGAAGAAGCTCAGGGACCAGGTCGTATCGGGCTGAGGTTTGGCTGCGAGGGCATCCATGCCCCTGCGAATGGAGAGCAGACCCACCGTCTGGGGCAGGTTCCAGCCGGCTTCCAGGTAGGCGCCCGTGGACACCCCCGTGAAGTACGTTCCGGCACTCGCACCGGCCAGGGGCACGAGGCGCCAGGAACAGTCTCCCACTAGGCCTCCTTCCAGCCACTCCGCGGCCACGGTGTAGTCCAGGTTGAGGATCGGCTCATCGGGAAGCTGCGTGTCCCACCCCAAGGGTTCCGCGGAGCCGATGAGCTCGTGCGCTTCGCGCTGGGACTGTTCGGCCAGGGACGAGGGGCCCACGATCCCCAGGCGCAGGTTCCAGGCGTGGGCGATGTTGGCCCGTCTGGAATAGAGCGTGCTGTCCAGGAAGAGGACTCCCGCGTAGGGCTGGTCGTTGAGCGGAGGCGTCGGGGTCTCGATGTTGTTCGGGGTGAAGATCTCCTGTCCGAGGGTCCAGGTCGCGTAGCTCTCGTCCCCATCGGGATCGAAGCCCGGCAGGAAGCTCCAGAACCGAAACCAGGCATCCAGGGCCGAGTCTTCGCCGTACTGCGAGCGTCGGTCCGTCTGGTAGGAGAGGCCGACTCCGCTGGAGAAGTTGTTGTCGGACCCGGTGAAGATGTCGTTGGCGACGGTCAGGAAGAGGGCCTCGTCCCGCTTGACGCCCTGGTCGTCGGTCGTGGCGCACCCACCCAGGAGACCGACGACCAGCGCCAGAGCGGTGCGCACGCATCTGGTTCTGGGAGAGCTCGTCGTCGTGGCTTCGGGAAGAGACCTGGACGGCATGGGGGGACCTTGGGGGAAGAGGCTCATTCGAACGAAGGCCACAGCTCCCACTCGTCGGTGACCTGGACCGGTTCGAACAGCTCGTCGAGACGGGCGCGGATCGATGCCATGCGGGCTTCGAGCTCCTTCGGCGGCCTGCGCGGGAGCAGGAAGTAGCGCGGCCTGTCGCCTAGACCCGTGTCCCGCAGGAAGGTCATCTGGAAGCCCCAGGTCTCGTCCGTCACCGGGAGCAGCGTGCGCCAGGCGTAGTAGGAGACGGCCAGGTTGTAGCCCAGGGAGCGCGGGTAGAGCCCCACGGCGCCGGGCGGCAAGAGGGCACCGATCTCCTCTCCCGCGGTCTTGGGCAAGGGGGTGGCCGGACCTGTCGTCAGCTCCGGGTCGTCCCGTGGACCGGGCGCGCGCCACAGCTCCCGCACCTGGTTGACCCGGGCGATGCCCGGCATGCCCACCAGACCGGTGGCGACGACCAGGGGCGCGATGCCTGCCCGCAGCCGAAAGAGCCACGGCGCCAGGCGGTCGAGCAGGGTCGCTCCGAGCGCCGCAGCTCCGGGAGCCACGTTGAGCAGGAAGATCGTCTGGCCGTGCAGGACCTCCTCGCCGTCGAAGGTGTGACGGTAGAAGAAGAACAGCACCAGGAGACCGCCCAGGGCCAGGGGCAGATCGAGCCCGATGCGCGCGTCGCTGCGGGTCCAGCTGCGACGTCCGGCCACCCACAGGCCGCACACGGCGGCGGCCAGGATCGTGGGGGACAGGAAGAAGGCCATGCGGGCGACCTGGCGGCGGGTCCACTCGGGGAAGGGCGCGCTGCCGTCGAAGGCGGGTTCTAGGAGCACGCGGACGCGCTCGTAGATGGAGCCGGATTCGAAGGCGGGCAAGCTCTCCTTGACCCACCAGCCGTGCAGAAGCAACGGGACGAGGGCACACACGCCGACCAGGGCTCCCTCGACCAGCGCCGTACGCACGCCACGGCGGTGCAGGGCCTGGAGAACGAGGGGAAGAGCGAAGAGCACCGGGGCGAAGGTCACCGAGCAGGCCACGGCCAAGAGGGCGGCGCAGGCGAACAGGTCGCTCCGGTTGCCGTGGCGTAGGTAGCGGGCGTGGAACCCGTAGCCCAGGAAGACCCACACCAGCGAAGGGTTCTCGTAGTTGACGAGGGTCGCGTAGAGAACCGAGATGGGGGTCATCGCGAGCAGCGCCAGACCCAGGAGCGCGACCCGCGCCCCGCTACCGGTGCGCAGGGCCCACCAGAAAGCGAGGAGTCCCGTCAGGTGCAGGAGGAAGAAGGGCAGTCGCAGGGGGAGCTCGACCCCTTCCACCGGGAAGTCCGGCGCGGTCGTGTCCTGCCAGCCCTCGGGGCCCAGGAGCCGGAGGCTGGCCCACGCCAGGAGGGGAACCAGCGGCGGGTGGTTGGGGTAGAGGTAGCCCGCTTCCTCCGGATCCTCGGGCAGATCGACGCCCACCAGAGGGTAGCCGCCGAAGCGGTCCACCCCGAGCCGCTCGTAGTTGATGGCTCCGAACGCAAAGAACGCCGCCTGCCAGCCCTCCATCTCCCGGTCGAAGGAGCTGGAGAGGTCGCGCGCCCGCGGCACCACGGCTGCGATCAAGAGCAGCACCACGGCGCCGATCTCGAAGGCTCGCTTCGTTCCCGCTTCCAGGCTCGAGGTCATGGGACCATGGAATCCGATCCGGGCCCCTCGATCAACGCGCGACGCTCTTCAACGGGACGTCGTCTCTCTTGCCGCCGGCTCGGGGGAGACCTGTTGCCAGCCGGATACGCCTGGCCCCGGGCTCGCCGGCGCGGGAGCGGCTAGTAGCGTCGCCGCAGGATCAACGATCCGCCGCCGGAACCGGCTCGAGCCTGGCCGGCTCGAGTTTCTGCCAGTCCACCGTCGGGCACTCGTGGTAGAGCTGATCGAGGTCGTAGAACTCGCGCGCTTCTTCCTGGAGCAGGTGCACGACCACGTCGCCGTAGTCGAGCACGATCCACCAGCCCAGGTCGGCCCCTTCCACGGGGCGGTGCTTCTGGCCGGCGGCCTTGAGCCGGACGTGCAGCTCGTTGTAGAGCGCCCGGCAGTGGGTGCGATTCTGGGCCGTGATGACCACGAAGTAGTCCGCCACCCCCAGGTGCTCGTCGATGTCGAAGAGTTGAATGGCCGTGGCCTTCTTGTCGTCGGCCAGGCGGGCGATCGTCGCTGCCAGTTGTTGGGCGTCTATCTTGGTGGTCTCCGGGCGGAAGGTGTCGAAGCCGGGGTGTCTCCCGATCTTAGACCCGGGGGGAGGATTCGGGTAGGCCGGCGTGGCCGCGCAGCGCGGTCCCCGAGCCCGATTCATGGAAGGCTGTTCGAGCCTTTACGCTCGGAGCCTCCCCGAATCCCGGGGGCGCCCCGCGCCTGCCTTCCCTAGGCCTCGGCTTCCTTCTTGGGCTCGAGGGGGGGGAGGCTCATGGCTTGCCAGTCCACGGTGGGGCACTCCTGGTAGAGCTTGTCGAGCCCGTAGTACTCGCGCGCCTCCTCCTGGAGCAGGTGCACGACCACGTCGCCGTAGTCGAGCACGATCCACCAGCCCAGGTCGGCCCCCTCGACCGGGCGGTGCCGTTCGCCGGCGGCCTTGAGGCGCACGTGCAGCTCGTTGTAGAGCGAGCGGCAGTGGGTGCGGTTCTGGGCCGTGATCACGACGAAGTAGTCGGCCACCCCCAGGTGGCTGTCGACGCTGTAGACCTGGATGGCCAGGGCCTTCTTGTCGTCGGCGAGCTTGGCGGCGTGGGCCGCCAGGTGCTTGGCTTCTATCTCGAACTCTCCGTGCGAGGGCCCTCGATCGGTTTCGCCCCGGCCGCTCGGGCGACCGGGGCGAAATCCGAGGGCTTCCCCCCTAGACGAACCAGGGCAGGAAGACGAGCGCGACCACCGTCATCAGCTTGACGAGGATGTTCAGCGCGGGACCGGACGTGTCCTTGAAGGGGTCGCCGACCGTGTCTCCCACGACCGCCGCCTTGTGGGGCTCCGAACCCTTGCCGCCGTGGGCGCCGCCCTCGATGTACTTCTTGGCGTTGTCCCAGGCGCCGCCGGCGTTGGCCATGAAGATGGCCATCATGACGCCCGCGACGAGGGCGCCGGCCAGCAGGCCGCCGAGGGCCGGAACGCTCCAGAACCCCACGGCGATGGGCGCGGCCACGGCGATGACGCCGGGCATGACCATTTGCTTGAGGGCTCCGTCCGTGGAGATGGCGACGCAGCGCGCGGCGTCGGGCTTGGTCTTGCCCTCCATGATGCCGGGGATCTCGCGGAACTGGCGGCGCACCTCCTCGACCATGGCGTTGGCGGCGTTGCCGACGGCGCGCATGGTCATGGCGCTGAACAAGAAGGGCAGGATGCCGCCCAGGAGCAGGCCGATGATGACCTCGGTCGAGTTGATGTTCAGGACCAGGCTGCCCTCACCGGAAAGGGTGCCGGCGCGCGTGCAGAAGGCGGAGAACAGGGCCAGGGCGGTCAGCGCGGCCGATCCGATGGCAAAGCCCTTGCCGATGGCGGCGGTGGTGTTGCCGACCGCGTCGAGGGCGTCGGTGCGCTCGCGAACCTGGGGCGGAAGCTCGGCCATCTCGGCCAGGCCCCCGGCGTTGTCGGCCACCGGGCCGTAGGCGTCGACGCCCAGGGAGATGCCGAGGGTCGAGAGCATGCCGACCGCGGCGATGGCGACGCCGTAGACCCCGGCCATGTAGTTGGAGAGGAAGATCGCGACGCAGATCAAGAGCACCGGGATCGCGACCGACTCCATGCCCGTGGCGAGGCCGTGGATGATGTTCGTGGCGGCGCCGGTCTCCGACTGCTTGGAGATGTTCTGGACGGGCTTGGTGTCCGTCGAGGTGTAGTACTCGGTGACCTTGCCGATCAGGACGCCGATCACGAGACCGGAGACGATCGAGATGAGCAGCGCCATACCGGTGCCCATGTCGTGGTTCACGCCGACGAGCTTCTCGGGCAGGTCCAGGCCGCCGCCCAGGGTCAGCCAGGCCGAGGCACCGATCACGATGACCGAGGCGATGATCAGGCCGCGGAAGAGGGCGGCGTGCAGGGCGTGCTCGTCGTTGGCCTTGACGAAGAAGGCGCCGATGATCGAGGCGACGATACCGAGGCCTGCGACGGCCAGGGGCAGCATGACCATGCCCTGCATGCCGTCCTGGTTCAGGTAGGCCACGGCGGCCAGGGTCATGGCGGCGATGATCGAACCGACGTAGGACTCGAACAGGTCGGCGCCCATGCCGGCCACGTCGCCCACGTTGTCACCGACGTTGTCGGCGATGGTGCCCGGGTTGCGGGGGTCGTCCTCGGGGATGCCGGCCTCGACCTTGCCGACGAGGTCGGCGCCCACGTCGGCCGCCTTGGTGAAGATGCCGCCGCCCACGCGCGAGAACAGGGCGATGGAGGAGGCGCCGAAGCTGAAGCCGAGCACGTTCTCGAGGCCCGCCGGCGTGAAGTCGCTGGCGTAGGTCATCGTGAAGACGGCCACGCCCAGGAGGGCCAGGCCGACCACGCTCATGCCCATCACGACACCGGAGCTGAAGGAGACCCCGAGGGCGTCCGCGAGGCTGTTCGTCGCGGCCTGGGTCGTGCGGACGGCGGCGCGCGTCGCCGTGTGCATGCCGAAGTAGCCGGCGATCGCGGAGGCCAGGGCACCGCACACGAAGGCGATGGCCGTGTTGGGTCCGAGACCGTCTTCCCCGGAAGAGGCGCCGATCGCGATCGCGACGACGACCACGAAGACCGCGAGCCACTTGTACTCGGCCTTGAGGAAGGCGGCCGCTCCGTCCTGAACCAGCTTGGAGATGTCCTGCATCTCCTGGGTGCCCTGGTCGCGCTTCATGATCGCGGCGTACTTGACGACGGCGAACACGAGCGCCACGACGGCGAGAATGGCGATGATCGTGAGCGACATGGTTGGGTGGCTTCTCCGGCTAATAAATAGGGTGGCTTCCGCGGTCGGCAGGGGCTTCAGGGGGGCGCCGGATCCGGGATTTGGGCCAAAAGTCTAACCCCCGGCAGCCCGGAATCAACCACGGGGGCTCCCCCAGGAGGACTAGGGGCGGGGGTCTTCGGGCCCGGGCTCGGGGGGGGGCTCCGGGGCCGGAGCCGAGGCCGCGCGTCCCAGCCGCAGGCGCCGATTCTTGACCAGGAGGATCAGGACCAGGGACAGGGCCAGGAAGGCCAGGATCAGGTGGATGTCGTGGACACGCTCCTTGAGCCGGTCGATCTCGCCCCCGAAGAGCTTGCCCAGGTAGATCGAGAGGGGCACCGAGATGAGCACGCCCAGGGCGTCGAGGAGCAGGAAGCGCCCGTACCTCATGCCCATGGTGCCCGCCACGAAGTAGCCGGGGATGCGGATGCCGGCGAAGAAGCGGCAGGCGAAGGTGGCCCAGTTGCCGTGCTCCTCGAAACGCTTGCGCAGCCGGTCGAGGCGCTCGGGGTGGACCAGGCGGGAGACCCAGCGGTAGCGCAGCACGCTCATCCCGTAGCGTCGGCCCAGGGCGTAGGGGATCGAGTCCCCGAGCAGGATGGCCGAGCTGCAGACCAGCACGATGGGGACGAAGTCGACCTCGCCGCGGTAGAGCAGGATGCCCGAGCCGATCAGGGTCACTTCCTCGGGCAGGGGCAGGCCGACGCCGCACAGGAGCAGCACCACGAAGGGGGCCAGGTAGCCGAACTCCCCGAAGCTCTGGCCCAGGAACGTGGTTTCTTCGATCAGCCCCATCGATCAGCGTCGGCCGTGGCCGTGGGGGCAGTATAGGAGCTGGGACAGGGCCTTCTTGCGCTCCTTAATGAATCCGGACGGCTTTCGTGAGTAGAAGCGAACGGCGTCGTCCGTCAGGATGGTCCTCCCCCGCGGGAGGGCCGCGGATGGAGCGCTCCTGGAGGGCATGCGCATGGACGGAATTTGGGACAAGATCGTCGACTGGGGCCGGGACAACCTCAGCGAGTGGTCCATGATCAAGGTCTATGTCGCCTGCGCCATTGCCGGCGGGACGGTCCTCCTGGGGCAGACCGGGCTGAGCCTGTTCGGCTTCGGCGGCGGGGACGTCGATGCCGACGTCGACGTCGAGGACATGGAGGGGGGCGAGGGGGGCATGCACCTCATCTCGATCCGCACCCTGTCCGGTTTCCTGACCTTCTTCGGCCTCGTGGGGTGGACCGGAACCGAGGCCGACTGGCATCCGGCCCTCACGGCGGGCGTGGCCTTCGCGGCCGGCGCGTCGGTCATGTTCTTCGTGGCCTGGATCATGACCTTCTTCAGTCGGCTGCAATCCGACGGGAACATCCGCCCCGACCAGGCCATCGGTAGCACGGCGACCGTCTACCTCAACGTGCCCGGGCACCACGCCGGCAAGGGCAAGATCACCGTGGCCATCCAAGGCCGCACCCAGGAATTCAACGCCACGACGGCCGGAGAGGCTCTGCCCACCGGATCCGCGTGTCGCATCGTTCGCATGACCACCGAGGACACCTTCGAGGTCGCACCACTCGAGTAGGGGGAGCCCATGATGATGACATCTCTTTCTTTGACGCCCGGCCTGGCCCTCTTCGGGTGGAGCCTCCCCTTCACCCTCACGGTGCTGGGGATCCCGGTTCTGCTCTTCAGCCTGCTGGTCGCGATCTCGCGCCGCTACAAGCGCTGTCCGTCGAACCGCATCCTCGTGATCTACGGCCGCACCGATGCCGGTCGGGTCTCGCGCACCCTGCACGGTGGCGGTGCCCTCGTCTGGCCGTTGATCCAGGACTACGAGTACCTGTCCCTCGATCCGATCCAGATCGAGATTCCCCTGGAGGGCGCGCTCTCCATGGAGAACATCCGCGTCTCGGTGCCCTCGGTCTTCACCGTGGCCATCGGCACGGACAAGGAAGGCATGCAGAACGCCGCCGTGCGTCTCCTGGGACTGACGACGGCCGAGATCATGAAGCAGGCCGAGGACATCATCTTCGGCCAGCTGCGCCAGGTCATCGCCTCGATGCGCATCGAGGAGATCAACCGCGACCGCGACGTCTTCCTCTCGAGCGTGCAGAGCTCGCTCGAGCCCGAGCTCAAGAAGATCGGCCTCGTGCTGATCAACGTGAACATCAAGGACATCACCGACGAGTCGGGCTACATCGAGGCCATCGGTCGCAAGGCGGCGGCCACGGCCATCAAGCAGGCCGAGGTGGACGTGGCCGAGCAGGACAAGCGCGGGGCCATCGGCGTGGCCGAAGCGGATCGGGAGAAGTCGATCCAGGTGGCCAACGCCGAGAAGGTGCGGGACATCGGCACCAAGGAAGCCGAGCGTGAGCGGGCCGTCCGTCTGGCCGAGCTCGACAAGGAGCGCACGGTCGGTGAGCAGGGCGCCCAGTTCGAACAGGAGGCCGCCGTGCGCGACAAGGAGCGTGAGATGCGCGTGAGCGTGGCCGATGCCAACGCCAAGGCGGTCGGTGGCGAGAACCTGGCCAAGGCGGACATCGCCAAGACGAACGCGGACCTGCGGGTGCAGCAGGCCGAGGCCTACCAGCGCGCCGAGACGCGGCATCGCGAGGCCGAGGCTGCGGTGCTCGAGGCCCAGTACACGGCCCAGGCCAAGGCGGCCGAAGCCCAGGCCAAGAAGGTCGAGGCGGAGACCCGCGCCCAGCTCGAGGCCGTTTCGCGAGCCAAGAAGGCCAAGACGATCGTCGATGCCGAGGCGGCCGCCGAGGAGCGCAAGATCGCCGCCATGGCAGAC
>JAUIEE010000592.1 GCA_030428965.1 bacterium
GTGATGGAGACGTTCGAGGTCGTGCGCCCGATCTTGTCGATCTCGTCGATGTAGATGATGCCCCTCTGGGCCCGCTCCTTGTCGAAGTCGGCCCCCTGGAGCAGCTTGAGCAGGATGTTCTCGACGTCCTCGCCGACGTAGCCTGCCTCGGTGAGGGTCGTGGCGTCCGCGATGGCGAAGGGAACGTCCAGCATGCGAGCCAGGGTGCGCGCCAGCAGTGTCTTGCCCGAGCCTGTCGGGCCTACCAGGAGGACGTTGGACTTCTCGATCTCCACCTCGTTGGGGGGAGCGTCCTTCTGGTTGAGGGGGACGGCCGGGTTGCCTTCGCTCTGTTGCAGCCGCTTGTAGTGGTTGTAGACGGCGACCGCGAGGACCTTCTTCGCACGGTCCTGTCCGATCACGTACTCGTTCAGGCGCCGCACGATCTCGATCGGGGTCGGAAGATCGGGCGACCCCTGGGTGGGTGACGCTCCCGTGGCCGGTGCGCCGCGGCGGGAGCGCTTGCTCTGGGGGCGCGCATCCCGTCCGTCCGTGCTCCGATTCCCGCGGCGCTGCTCTTCCTGCAGGATCGAGTTGCAGATTTCGATGCACTCGTTGCAGATGTAAACGCCGGGGGGGCCTGCGATCAGAGAGTCGACGTGGTGTCGGATCTTCTCACAAAAGGTACAGCGCTCAACGTGGCGCCCGCGTCCAGAGGATCTGCTCATAGTTGGAGGGATCCCGTGAACCGGGAAGAAGATACGGGGCCGTGGGGGACAGTCATGGGGCAGTGGGGGGAGCGAGGGGGGTGTGGGGAAAGGACCCCCCCTGACGCTCAATCCTACCCGTTTTCATCCAGCTTGCTGACGATATGGTCAATCAGCCCGAATTCCTTGGCCGCCTCGGGCGAAAGGAAGTTGTCGCGATCGGTCGCCTCGGCAACTTCTTTCGCACTGCGTCCGCTGTGCGTGCTCAGGATCTCCTCCAGGCGCTTCTTCATCTTCAGGATCTCTTCGACCTGAATCTCCATGTCCCGTGCCGTGCCCTGGGTTCCGCCCCAGGGCTGGTGGATCATGACCCGGGCGTTGGGAAGAGAATACCGCTTGCCCTTGGCTCCTCCGGCCAGGAGGACCGCTCCCATGGAGGCCGCCTGACCCAGGCAGTACGTGGCCACCTGAGGTTGGACGAATTGCATGGTGTCGTAGATCGCCAGGCCGGCCGTGACCGATCCGCCGGGGGAGTTGATGTAGATGTTGATGTCCTGGGACCGGTTGGCCTTGTCGAGGAACAAGAGCTGGGCCATGACGGCGTTGGCGACGTTGTCGTCGATGGCTGTGCCGATGAAGACGATCCGCTCCTCGAGGAGGCGCGAATAGATGTCCATCGACCGTTCACCGCGCCCGGTCTTCTCGATCACGAAGGGGATGATATTTCCTTGTTCGCTCATGCGTCGGTCCCTGAACCTCTGTCGGGAATGGATTCTGATTGTGGACGGGCCTAGACGGTTCCGTCTCTAAACTATCCGGTCGGCAGAATCAACGCGTCCTGCTCGACGGGGTCCCCTCACTCCTTGATCACCGCGGCCTCCCGCAGGAAGGTGCGCACCTTGCGCTCGAGCAGCTCCAGGGCAAGCTGGGGAATCAACCCCTGCTCCTGGTAATACTTTCTCACCTCGTCCACCTGGGCCTGGTTGCGTTCGGCGATCTGACCCAGCTCCCCGAGGAGGTCCTCCTCCTTGACCTGGATCTCCTCGGCTTTTGCGATCTCCTCCATGAGGTAGACGGCGCGCATGGCCCGGGAGGTGGTCTGGCGGACGCTTTGCTCCTCTTCCTGCACCCGCCTGTCGATTTCCTCGGAGTCGAGGCCCTGCTCCTCCAGGTTCTTGCGGAGCTCAGCCGCCTTGGCCGCGACCTGCTCTTCCAGCAGGGGCTCGGGCAGCTCGAGGGGATGAGCTTCGATCAGCTGGTCGAGCAGCGCGTTCTCGAGGCGGCCCTGCTCCTGCTGGGCCTTGGCTTCCCCGATGCGCGTACGCACGGACTCCTGCAGCCCAGCCTCGTCCTCGACCTCCATCAGCTTGAAGATCTCCTCGTCGGTGGGCGCGATGATGCGATAGGCCTCGTTCACGGTCACCAGGCAAGAGCCCTTCTTGCCACGATGCTCTTCCCCGGGGAAGTCCTCGGGAAAGACGATGTCGAAGGTGCGCTGTTCG
>JAUIEE010000126.1 GCA_030428965.1 bacterium
CCGCTGGTCGTGTCGGCGGTGAAGCTGGCGACGGGCGCAGGGACCGTGACGGTGATCGTGGCACCGACAAGGGTGTCGGAGCCGCTGGCGTTGCTGGCGGTCAACGAGACCGTGTAGCTGCCTTCGGCGGTGTAGGTGTGGCCGGGGCTCTGGAGCGTGCTGGAGTTGCCGTCACCGAAGTCCCACGACCAGGCCGTCGGCAGGTCGGTGGAGAGGTCGGTGAACTGGACGAACAGGGGAGCCGGTCCGCTGGTGGTGCTGGCGCTGAAGTTGGCCGTGGGAGCCGGCGGCAGGACCTGGATCAGGGACGCGACGGTGTGCGTATCGGAGCCGCTCGCGTTGGTGGCCGTCAGGGAGACCGTGTAGGTCCCCTCCAGCATGTAGATGTGGGTCGGGTTCTGGAGGGTGGAGGTGTTGCCGTCGCCGAAGTCCCAGGACCAGCTCGTCGGCAGGTCGGTGGAAAGGTCGGTGAAGTTCACCGTCAGGGGGCCAGGCCCGCTGGTCAGGTCGGCGGAGAAATCGGCCGTCGGTGCGGGGGGGAGAGCGACGATGTAGTCGGTCCGCGTCAGCGTGTCGGATCCGCTGGCGTTCATCGCCGTCAGGGAGACCGTGTAGGTGCCCTGGGCCGCGTAGGTGTGGCTGGGGTTCTGCTGCGTCGAGGTGTTGCCGTCACCGAAGTCCCAGCTCCAGCTCGTCGGCGTCTGGGTGGAAAGATCCGTGAACTGAACGTCGAAGGGGGCAGGTCCGCTGGTGGCATCGGCCGAGAAGTCGGCCACCGGGGCAGGATCGCTGACCGTGATCAGGTTCGGGAACGTGCGTGCGTTGCTACCCCCAGGGCCGGTGGCGGTCAACGTTACGGTGTAGGTACCCACTCCCAGGTAGTTGTTGGTGGGGTTCTGAAGGGTGGAGGTGTTGCCGTCGCCGAAGTCCCAGCTCCAGCTCGTCGCCCCGCCGGTGGTGGTGTCCGTGAAGGAAACCAGGAGCGGGCTGGTGCCGGACGTGGGGCTGGCGGTGAAGGAAGGCTTGGGGGCCGAGATCCCGCCACCGATGGTGATGAACGAGCCCGTGGCCCCGAACTCACCGCTGTTGGTGCCGCCGTCCCACAGGTTGGGGACGATGTTGAGGTCACCGGAGGTGTAGCCGCTGGCGATTCCGTTCACGGTTCCCAGGGATCCGACCAGCATGGAGGCAGTGTCGGCCCCGAAGTCGACCGAGGCCACCAGACGATCGCTGGAGCGCGGAGTGAAGACGACGTAGTTGCTGTTGTTGTCGTAGAACCACTGGTTGGAGGAGTAGATCACCGCGATGAGGTGATCGGACACGTTGCCGAAGTTGGGGGGGCTGGCCGAGAAGCGAGATTCCACGGCTTCCTGGGTGTACATGATCCAGCCACTGCCGGTGGCTCCGTCGTTCCCGTTGATCCCGTCGTCGAAGGGCGTGACGTCGATGGTCTGGGTCGTCGCTATGGCGCTCTGGACGGTCCAGGTGTCCGATCCGCTCAGATTGGTGACGGTCAGGGAGACGTCGAAGTCGCCACCCGAGGAGTAGGTGTGGCTGGGATTCTGAACGGTGCTCGTGAACCCGTTGCCGAAGTCCCATAGCCAGCTATCCACGGGACCGGTGGACAGGTCGGAGAAGGACACGGTGAGGGGGGTCGAACCCGACATGACGTCGGCCCCGAAGTTGGCCAGGGGCAGGGGGGGCAGGAAGGCGTCGATGGCGTCGACCTGGGTCTGGGAGTCCGAGCCCGCGGCGTTGCCGGCGGTGAGGCTGACCGTGAACAGGCCCGGGGTAGTGTAGACGTGGGTCGGGTTCTGTTGCGTGGAGGTGTTGCCGTCCCCGAAGTCCCAGGACCAGGAGTCGGCGAAAGGGGTGCTCGTATCGGTGAAGTTCACCGTCAGGGGCACGATGCCCGCGTTCGTGCTGGAGCTGAACGAGGCGGTCGGGGCGACGGCGGTGAACACTTCGATCGGGGCCGGCAGGGCATAGCTATCCGGTCCGGTCGGGCCGTCCACGCTCAGGGTGGGCGTGTAGCTGCCTGTCGCGGTGTAGGTGTGGGTGGGGTTCTGGAGCGTGGAGGTGTTGCCGTCCCCGAAGTCCCAGCTCCAGCTGGTGACGTCGCCCAGGGAGGTGTCCGTGAAATCGACGGAGAGGGGCACCAGGCCCGCCTCGGGGTCGACGGTGAACTCGGCGAAGGAGGCGACGGCCGGATCGATGGTGATCACGTTCGAGAAGAACATCGAATCGGACATCATGCCCGGCCCACCCACCGTCAGGGTCACGCTGAAGACCCCCTCGGTGCGGTAGGTGTGGATCGGGTTCTGCTCGGTGCTCGTGTTGCCGTCCCCGAAGTCCCACAGCCACTCGGTGACCGTACCGGTCGAGAGGTCGGTGAACTGGACGTCCAGGGGGAGAGGACCATCCCTGGGGGTCGCCATGGCGGCCACGTCGGGGAATTCGAGCGACCCATCGTTGATGCGCAGGATGTACAGGGCCCCGGACCCGTCGAAGCGGGCGCCCACGGCAAGGTCGATGGTCCCATCCCCGTTGACGTCGCCCAGGGGGGCCATGGAGATGCCGAACTCGTTGAAGGCCTGGATGTTCTGTCCGAGGTTGCCCTGGAGACGGCTGATTTGTTCGTGGTCGATGACCGTGCCGTCTTGCTCGAGGAACGTGATGAAGACCGCACCGGAGTCCTCGGGCTCGTTGCCGCTCCAGTATTCGCTGCAGGAGATGGCCAGGTCCGGCACGCCGTTGCCGTCCATGTCGCTCAGGAGAGCGGCGTCTCGCCCGAAGTTCGGGTAGCCCGGCAGGCCCACGGTCAAGCCGGGCAGCCCGTCGTAGATCGGGATCTCCTGTTTGTCGGTCCCCCCGGCGCTGACCAGGGAGATGTACATCGCCCCCGAGTCCGTCACGCCGCCGAAGTCGGCCGCCGTATCGCCGATGGCCAGGTCCATGATCCCGTCCCCGTCCCAGTCGCCGATGGGTTCCATGCCCAGCCCGTAGCACGTATCGAAGCCGGGGGTCGAATTGAGGCGGTTGTTGTAGGTCTGGGAGCTCTTGGCGGTTCCGTCGCTGTTCAGGTAGTAGATCCAGGTCCGTCCATACCCGTTTCCAACGCAGAGGTCGGTCACCCCGTCCCCGTCCAGGTCTCCCATGTTGGCGATGGAGCGGCCGAACTCGCTGGACGTGTTGAAGATGGCCTCCCAGTCCCGGACGGTGCCGTCGGTGTTCAGGAACAGGATGTAGATCGCACGGTCGCTCGCCGTACCGTCCGAGGGGGCGCCCACGACGATGTCCTCGACGCCGTCCCCGTCCAGGTCACCCAGGGCCGAGACTTCCTTGCCGAACACGTTGTCTTCGCCCAGCGTTGCCGTGAATCCCCCCAGAGCCTGGCTGATCTTCTGCTGGGCCTTGACGGTCATGTCCGGATTCATGAACAGGATCCAGACCGAGCCGCTGTTCACGGCCAGGTCGTCGTCGTGACTCGCGCCCACCACGAGGTCGATGACACCGTCGTCGTCCAGATCGCCGATCTTGTCGACGGAGCGACCGAACTGGTCGCCGATGTTGCCGCGCGAGATCTTGCTCGAGAACAGGACTTCGCCGGTACGAGGGAGGATTCCCTGGGCGGCGAAGGTCGGGGAGAGGAGCAGGGCTGCAAGCAGCGGGAGCCAATACTTCATGGTGTGGATCTAGGGGGCCCTGGACGGGAGGGGGCCCTGGAAACGGCCTTGCGGCGGTGAGACCGACGAAAGGTCCTCGTTTCAGGTGGCGGTGGATCTGAAGGCCTGGAGCCGAATTGTCAGGTGGGGGCTCGGAGGGAGGGGGGCTCGAAAGGGTTTCCCATCTTGCTCCAAGACCGGTCTTTGTAACCTTAACCGGCCGTTAAGTGTCCGGTAGCCGTGCGTGTGTCGGTTCCGATCGAAAAAAATGGAGGGCGGGCGGATCTTTCGGCGAAGGCCGGCCGGTCCGTCCCCGGGCGACCTCTTCCGCACCTGCTCCCCGCTCGGGGGCGGAGAGCCTGGCACCCCTCGAGCCCGGAGAATCCATGAGACTTGCCTTCGCCCTCGTGACCGCCCTTCTCGCCCTTCAGGACTCCGGGCGCCGGGAGGAAGCCCTGGGCCGGATCGAGTCGTTCCCCGAGGATCTCCTCGGGGAGTGGGTCGTCGCTGGCGAGAGCTACACGGCGGACGGGAACACGGAGTTCGACCTGGACTTCGCCCCGGCCCAGGGGGTCTTCGCCAAGGTCGAATTCGTCCTGCGTGACGGGGTCCGTGTGGCCCTGGAGATCGAGCCCCAGCGGGCGATCGATCCGGCCGGCCTGGTGGACGGTCCCTACGTGTTCTGGACCGGCGAGCGGAGCTTCGAGGTGCGCGGCCTATGCCAGGGCCGGGCCGTGGGGCAGAAGGGTGCCCTGGAGTCCGTCCTGGAGCTGGAGCCCTTCTGTCTGGCCGATGGGCCCAGCTCCTTCCTGGAGGCCAATCCCCCCGGCTCTCGGAGGACACGTTCCCGATGCCCGAGGTCCTCCTGGCCGTCAGCGACATCGAGGGCAACTACGAGGCCCTGGGGCGCTTCCTGGTCGGAAACGGAGTCGTGGGCGAGGACCTTCACTGGACCTTCGGGCGCGGCCATCTCGTCTTCGTGGGGGACATCGTCGACCGCGGCGAGCAGGTCACCGAGACACTCTGGCTGATCCACCGACTCCAGTTCGAGGCGCGCCGGGCGGGAGGGGCCGTACACTTCGTGCTCGGCAACCACGAGGTCATGATCGCGGGAGGAGACACCCGCTACGTCCACGAGCGCTACCTCTACACCACCCACTCCATGGGGCTCGACTACGAGGAGCTGTTCGGGCCGGACACCGAGTTCGGGCGCTGGTTCCGGCGTTCCCCGAGCGTGCTACGAATCGGTGAGCTCCTCTTCGTGCACGGGGGTCTTTCCCCGACCTTCCTCGAGCGCAGGCCACCGCTGCACCGGGTCAACGAGGCGATCGCCTTCTCGGTGGGGCGACCCCGGGAGAGTCTCGACCCGGAGCTCGAGTGGCTGCTCTCCAGCGACGGACCCCTGTGGTACCGCGGCTACCACCGCGAATCGGAGCGCCCCAGGCCGGAGGTCCTGGCCCGGTTGCTCGCAGCCTACGACGCCCGACACGTCGTCGTGGGGCACACCGTGGTTCCCGAAGTGAAGTTCGTGGATGCCGACCGGGCCGTGATCGGCATCGACGTCGCCTGGAAGGAGGCCGGGTCCGAAGAGGGCCTTCGGATCGAGGGCGGCCAGCTGTTCGCCGTCGATGCGCGCGGCGAGCGCCGGCCCCTCGGGCCCGTGGGCGGACGCTGAGGCCCCTTCGAGCAGGAGGTCTGGCGAGCCTGGCAGGGGGGTCGTAGGATCGTGAAACGCCCCGGAGGTCCATCGACCATGAAGCTGCCGCACTCCCGACTTGCCCTGGCCCCTCTCCCGATCCTGTTCCTGGCCCTCGGGGCGCTGGGGGCCGTCAGGCCAGGGGCGACGGTGGAAGAGCCGCCGCCCTTTGCGTGCCCGATCTGCGGGGGAAGCGACACGACGGATCTGGGACAGGTCCTGACCGTCGTGATCCGGTTGCACGTCCGCAGCCTGATCGAGTTCCGGGCCATCGGCTAGGCGCCGCACTCCTGAACTTCCATGCCCTCGAAGTCGGGGGACTTGTCGTTCTCCGCGTAGAACTTGAGGCAGTCCCGGAAGAGCTGCGTCCAGCCTCCCTCCAGGGAGGAGCGGGTCTTGTCCGTGACGCGGCCGAAGAGCGATTGCTCGAAGCGCACCCGCGTCGTGCTTCCCTCGGCCTCGAGGCGCCAGGTCATGATGCCCCGCGAAGGGCCATCGAAGTCCTTGCTCTGATCTCCGACGACCTGCAGGAAGCGATTCTTCTGGAGGCCGTTGACGCGGCCCCAGACCTGGCCGTCGCCGTTGCCCCAGTCTTCGCCCATGAAGCCCCCTAGCTCGGGCTCGATCACGAACTTGCGGTAGGCGGCGTTCGTGGAGTAGGCGGGATGCCACCACTGGGCCGTTTCCTCGACCAGGGCCTTCCAGACCTTCTCGGGGGTGGCTTCAATCTCGACCTCGACCAGGACTTCGATGGCGTTGAGGGGGGATTGGGTTTGGCTCATGGCCGGTTCTCCTTGGGGAGCCTCACGCTCCGCGTGTTGTTTGAGGAGCAGCAGCTTGTCCGAGCTGTCCTCTTCGAAGGGACGAATCCAGCGGCGGTAGATCGAGCGAATCGGAGCCGGATTGACGTGGTTCCAACGCTCCCGCCCCCGGCGCTCGACCAGCACCAGGCCTGCCTCCACGAGGACGGTCAGGTGCTTCATCACGCCGTAGCGCGTGAGGGGGAAGAGCTGGCTCAGCTGCCCGGTCGGCAGGGGCTGGCGCCGAAGCTCGTCGAGGATGCTGCGCCGGGTGGGGTCGGCCAGGGCCTTCCAGATCCGGATCTCGGTCTCTTTTACTGGCATGTGACCATTTAGTCACATATTGGGCCGCCCCGCAAGCCTCCTGTCCGGGAAAATGCCTCCGGGCACGAACTTGGGGCCGGACCCCTGATCTGGGGGCCCCGGGGGCCTCCATGGCTTCGGCGCCCCGGCTAGGGCAATGCCGTGGCGGACTTCATGTCCCGGACGAAGCTCTTCAGTCGCTCTCGCAGGAGCTCGGGGTGTCCGAGGTGCTCCTCGATGCGGCGCACGACGGCGGATCCGCTGATGGCTCCTCGCGCGCCCATGGCCAGGGCGTGGCGAACGTGTTCGGGGGTCGAGATGCCGAAGCCCAGGAGGGGGGGAGGAGCCTGGGCCCTGCGAACGCGCTGCAGGAGCGTGCGCGCCTGTCCGGAGAGGTCGGTCCGTTCGCCCGTGACGCCTCCGCGCGCCAGGCAATAGGTGTAGCCCGCGTCCCGTTCGGCGATCCGTTGCAGCACTTCGTCGCTGGAGTTGGGCGCGACGAGGAAGACGTGCTGGACTTCGGCGGAACGTGCCGCGGCGTCGAAGGGCCCCGATTCGTTCAGGGGGACGTCCGCGACGAGGACCGAATCGACTCCCGCGGTTGCGACGTCGCGATAGAAGGGCTGGGCTCCGCGGTGCACGACGAGGTTGGCGTAGGTCAGGAGACCGACCGGCAGGTCGGGGTGCTCGGCGCGCAAGCGCGTGAGCAGCTCCAGGCAATCGCCGAGCTTGACCCCCTGGGCCAGGGCGCGCTGGCCGGCCGCTTGGACGCGGGCTCCGTCGGCGATCGGATCGGAGAAGGGGAGCCCCAGCTCCAGGGCGTCCGCGCCGGCGGCCACGAGCGTCTCGAGGATTCGCCAGCTGATCTCCGGCGAGGGATCACCCAGCACCACGAAGGGCACGAAGGCTCCCTCTCGGCGTCGAGCCAGGCGCTCGAAGAGCTCCCGGTAGCGGTCCCTCGATCCGCTCACGGTTGAAGCCCCCGGCGCAGCTCGGCGTTCTCGATGTCCTTGTCCCCTCGGCCCGACAGGTTGACGAGCAGCTGCAGGGGCTCGGAGCCCCGGTGGGCGCGCAGGAGTCGCAGCGCTCCCGCGAGGGCATGGGCCGATTCGAGCGCCGGCAAGATGCCTTCCTTGCGGGCCAGAAGGTGGAAGGCTTCCAGGGCCTCCCCGTCCTCGACGGCCTCGTAGCGGGCACGTCCGGTCTGCATCAGGTGGACGTGTTCGGGGCCTACCGCCGGGTAGTCGAGTCCCGCCGAGATCGAGTGGGTTGCGCGGATCTGGCCCTCCTCGTCCTGCAGGACGAGCGTTTCCGCCCCGTGCAGGATTCCCCGCCGACCGCGCAGGAGCGTGGCGCCGTGCTGGCCGCTGTCCAGGCCCTTCCCCGCAGGTTCGAGGCCTACGAGCTCGGTTTCGGGGTCTTCGAGGAAGGCTCGAAAGATCCCGATGGCGTTGGAGCCACCGCCCACGCAGGCCAGGACGGCGTCGGGCAGTCGCCCGGTTCCTTGCAGGAACTGGGCGCGCGCTTCCCGCCCGATCACACTCTGGAACTCCGCGACGAGGCTCGGATAAGGGTGAGGGCCCGCGACGGTTCCCAGCAGGTAGTGGGTCGATTCGTAGCTCTCGGTCCAATCTCGCATGGCTTCGCCGATGGCATCCTTGAGCGTGCCGCCCCCGCTGGCGACCGGAATCACTTCCGCTCCGAGCAACTGCATGCGCAGGACGTTGGGGCGTTGGCGTTCGATGTCCTTGGCTCCCATGTAGATGCGTGTCGAGAGATCCAGGAGCGCACCGACCATGGCGGTGGCCACCCCGTGCTGGCCGGCTCCCGTTTCCGCGATCAAGCGCGTCTTCTGCATGCGGCGCGCGAGCAGCCCCTGACCCAGGACCTGGTTGGTCTTGTGCGCCCCGCCGTGCAGCAGATCCTCGCGTTTGAGGTAGAGCTCCCCTGCAAGACCTGCGGTCAGGTTGCGGCAGCGGTAGAGAGGTGTGGGGCGACCGGCATAGTCGCGCCACATGGTCGCGAGCTCCTCGGTGAAGCTCGGGTCGGCCAGCGCGCTGTGGAAGGCCGCCTCCAGCTCCTCCAGGGCGGGCATCAGGATCTCGGGGACATAGGCTCCGCCGTGGGAACCGAAACGGCCGGCAGTCTTCATGGGCAGGTCTCTCGTCACGCGATCGGGCGGCTGGGGGGGCGTGCGCAGCGGAACAACTGTCGCAGGGCGGCGGAGCTCTTCACTCCAGGATGGCTCTCGACCCCGGAGGAAACGTCCACGGCCCAGGGGTGGAGCTCCTGGGCGGCGCGCAGGTTGGTCGGTCCGATGCCGCCTGCGAGAATGGAGCGGGAGAGGACCTCGTTCCCCAGGAGTGACCAGTCGAAGCTCGTCCCCGTTCCCCCCGAGCTCGAGCCGAGCTGGGTATCGAACAGGAGACGGTCCGCTCCGGGAGGAAGGTCCCCGTTCACCCGCGTGGTGTCGGGGGCGACCCCGCGCGCTTTCCAGAGGAAGATGTCCTCGGGCAGCTCGGCCCGCAGGGCGCGCAGGTACGAGGCGTCCTCTTGCCCATGGAGCTGCACACCAGCCAGGTTCAGTTTCGAGGCCGTCTCGATCACGACCTGGAGATCGTCGTCGGCGAACACGGCGACCCAGGAGAGATCCGGGGCGGCCTCCACGATGGCCCGGGCCTGGTCCAGCTCGACGTGGCGCGCTGACCGCCGCGTCCGGATGAGGCCGCCGAACGAGGCGCCCAGGGCCTGGGCCTCTCGCGCATCCCGCGCGGAGGTGAGGCCGCAGATCTTCACGCGCCCGAGCAACAGCTCCCGCGCCGCCGCGCGCAGCCGGGGGGCCCTCATCAGCGACGAACCGACCAGCACCCCGTCGACCTGGGGACCCAGCCGCTCCAGGTCGCCGTGCGTGGACATGCCCGACTCGGAGACCAGGCGCACGTGACCGGGCACACGCCGGGCCAGACGCTCCGTGACGGACAGGTCGACCCGCAGGGTCTGGAGGTCGCGGTTGTTGATGCCGACGATCTTGGCCCCCAGGGCGAGCGCCCGTTCGATCTCGCGCTCGCTGTGGGTCTCGACGAGACAGTCGACGCCGAGCGGTGCCGCGGCCCGCAAGAGGGCCCGCGCCTGGTCGTCGTCCAGGACCGAGAGCATGACCAGCACGGCGTCGGCGCCCGCGGCCCGGGCTTCGAGCACCTGGAAAGGGCGCAGGAAGAAGTCCTTGCACAGAACCGGGACGTCGCTTGTGCGAGACACCGTACGCAGGTGGTCGATGTGTCCGCCGAAGTAGGGCTCATCGGTGAGCACGCTGATCGCATCGGCCAGGCCGGCGTAGGAGCGGACGATGTCGGCCGGCTCGAAAGGATCGCGCAGGAGACCCTGAGAGGGGGAGGCGCGCTTGCACTCGAGAATGGCGCCCAGCCCAGGTTGGGCCAGGGCGCGGTGCAGGCTGCGGGTCGAGGGAGTGAGCTCGAGGGTGGCCGGATCGACGCGCTCCTCGCGTTCGGCCACGTCCCGGGCCTTGCGGGCCACGATCTCTTCGAGGACGTTGCGTTCAGGCACGGCTGAACTCCACGTAGCGCTCGAGCGTGTCGAGGGGTGTACCGCTGGCCAGCAGCTCGAGGGCCCGCCGGGTTCCCTCGCAGGGCGTTTCGGCCAGGCCGGCGAGCCACAGCATGGCTCCCGCGTTCACCGCCACGCTGTGGGAATCCGCCCGGCTGCCTTGGCCGGCAAGGAGCGCCCGCATCCAGCGTGCGCTGTCGACGGGGCTCAGGCTTCCGCCGGCCAGGGGAGCCGGCTCGGCGCCGAGCTCCTCGGGGGTCCAGGTCTCCTCGCGCACCTGTCCCCGTTCGAGCAGGGCGACCCGGGTCGGGCCGTGCAGCGCGATCTCGTCGATCCCGCTCCCGTGCACGACCAGGGCGCGTTCGACCCCGAGGCGGCCCAGGGTTTCGGCGCAGGGCCGTACGAGCTCGGGGGCATAGACCCCGAGCAGCTGGAGGGGAGGTCGGCTGGGGTTGACGAGGGGACCGACCAGATTGAACAGCGTGCGCGTGCCCAGGGCGCGCCGTACCGGCATCACGTGCCGCATCCCCCGGTGAAAGTGGGGGGCGAACAGGAAGCAGAAGCCGGTCTCGTCGAGGGTTCGGCGCGCCTGGGGCCCGGCCAGCTCGAGGCGCGCTCCCAGGGCCTCGAGCACGTCGGCCGAGCCGCAGTGGGAGGACACGGCCCGATTCCCGTGCTTGGCGACGGGGACGCCTGCCGCGGCGGCGACGAAGGCTGCCGCGGTGGAGAGGTTGGGGGTCCCCTGGCCGTCACCGCCGGTGCCGCAGCAGTCGACGAAGGGGTAGGAAGGGCGGTCGAAGGGGAGAGCCGCGCGCCGCAGAGCCCGCGCGGCGCCCGCGATCTCGGCCGGGGTCTCGCCCTTGGCCTTCAAGCCGATCAAGAGGCCCGCCAGTTCCACCGGACTCGCATCCCCATCCACGGCCCGGGACAAGGCCACCTCCAGCTCGGTGTCGGTCAGGTCCTCACCTCGGCAGACGCGTTCGATCAGCTGGCGCATGTTGCTGGCCCCGCAGCTCGTTCCAGGACGTTGCTCAGGATGAGATCGCCCTGGGGCGTGAGCAGAGACTCGGGGTGAAACTGGACGCCGAACTGCAGCGCCTCTTCGTCCGACACGGCCATTGCCATGGTTCCGAGGCGGGCGTGGACCGTGAAGCGCGTCGGTACGTTGCGCACGCACAGGGAGTGGTAGCGTCCGACGCGCAGGGGACTCGGCAGGCCCGCCAGGAGGGAAGCACCGTCGTGCTCGATGGCCGACGCCTTGCCGTGCACGATTTCGTTCGCGGCCTCCACCTCGGCCCCGGCCTCCTGCAAGAGCGCCTGGTGGCCGAGGCAAACCCCGAACACGGGGAAGCGTGCGCGGGCCCGACGGATCAACTCGAGGCACGAGCCGGCCTTCTCCGGTCGGCCAGGTCCGGGGGACAGGCAGAAGAGCACGGGCCCCGTGCTCCGTTCGGCCAGCTCGGTCAGGAATCCGGCCGGGACGTCGTTGCGGAAGACGCGCACGTCGCAGCCGAGACGCTCGAAGGCCTCGACCAGGTTGAAGGTGAAGGAATCGAAGTTGTCCACGAACAGGACCTGAGGAAGGGAGCGACTCACCGGGTGACCTCCTGGCGCGCCGCTTCGGAGGCCGCGATGGCTCCCAGGACGGCCTGGGCCTTGCGGCGGGTTTCCTGGGCCTCGGACTCCGGATCCGAGTCGTGGACGACTCCGGCTCCGGCCCGGACGTGGGCCAGGCCGTTTCGAACCAGGGCCGAGCGAATGACGATGGCCGTGTCCATATCCCCCCGGTGGGTCAGGTAGCCGACCGCTCCGCCGTAGGGACCGCGCTTGGTGGCTTCGGTCTGCCGCAGAAGAGCTGCCGCGCGCACCTTGGGGGCCCCGACCAGCGTGCCCATGTTCAAGGCGGCCTGGTAGGCGTGCAGGGCGTCGAGGTCGTCGCGCAGCTCCCCGCGCACGGAAGAGACCAGGTGCATGACGTGCGAGTAGGCCTCGACGCCGAGCAACTCCTCGACGTGTCGCGTGCCGCTCTTCGAGACCCGGGCCACGTCGTTGCGGGCGAGGTCGACCAGCATCATGTGCTCGGCCAGTTCCTTCCGGACACGGTGCTGGGCGCGCTGCACAAGGTGCTACCGGGCCGGGTGCCTGCGGAGGGCGCGAGCGCGCTCTGGAACGTCCAGCTCAGCGTGCGTCCGCTTGCCGGCGTCGAACCCGCCCCGGGAGAGAAGCCACGCAGCAGCCAGATCCTGATGTTCAACTCGGGCGGCACCGGCGCACGCCCGACGCTGGACGGACTCAGCGCCACCGCATTTCCTTCCGGGGTGCACACCATGTCCGCCGAAGTCATGGAAC
>JAUIEE010000127.1 GCA_030428965.1 bacterium
ACACTCGGAGCCCTGCTGGGCGCCGCTTGTCAGGAACAGCCCCCGGGGCCCATGTGGATCGCCTTGGCCCAGGGCTTCCAACCGTCCAGCCCGTTGCCCAGCGGAGAGTGGAGGGGCTCGCCGTGGTCCCCCGAACGCGCCATCCGCGTGAGGACCCTGGACGGGGAGGTTTGGTGCGAAACGAAGCTCGTCTCCGCCGACTGGAGGGCGGCCCCCCGCGCGGGCCTGTGGTGGACCACGCGCCCCTTTCGGGGTTTCGGGATTCCCGCGGACGGCAAGCCGCACCGACTCGAGGTCGAGGGCCAGGCCTGCCGCCACCTGATGCGGGGCACCCCCGAATGGCGTGCCGAGGTCGAGGGGGACGGGGAAGAGCTGGAGCAGGGCGGCTTCGTCGTCTCAGGGGATCGCCTCTACCTCTTTACGGGCTCGGAGGCCGCCCCCAAGGAAGCCACCTACGGCGTCTTCACCACGCGCGGAGAGTCGGTCGAGGGCACCTGGCGGGTTCATCTCGAGGAGAACTCGGCCGTCGACGGCCTCCCGGTTTGGCCCGGCATGCGCGAAGAGCTCCGCACGAGCGTGCCGCCGGCGAGCTCGCTGCGTTTCGCCACCGCCGTCCAGGGGGCAGCCCTGCCCAGGAACACCGAGGCCGAGGTGGTCTTCCGGGTCCTTTGCGACGGCGAACTTCTCTTCGAGCACCGCCAACCCCTCGGTAGCCGCCAGGAAACGCTCCCCCACGAGCTGCCGCTCCAGGCTTCGCAGGAAAGTCTGTTGGCCTTCGAAGTCGAGGGACCCGCCGTTCTCTCGGCCTTCCTGCGCCCGATGATCGTGCCCGCGAACCGTGGCACCTACGGAGATCGCCCCTGGGGTGACGGCCGGCCGAACATCGTGCTGTTCCTGGCCGACACGTTCCGAGCGGACAACATGGGGATCTTCGGAGGCCGTGAGAACGTCACGCCCAACCTCGACGCCCACGCGGCGCGCGCCCTGGCCTTCTCCCGGGCCTGGTCCACCTCGACCTGGACGTTGCCGGCCCACGGTTCCATGTTCACCGGCCTGTTTCCCGACCAGCACACGGCCACGCGCATGGAGACCTCGCTGCCCCTGGGGCTCGTGACGATCGCCGAGAAGCTGCGTGAAGCCGGCTACCGCACCTGCGCGAAGACCGACGCCGGATGGGTCACGCAGTCACGCAACATCGACCAGGGCTTCGAGTGGTTCATCGAGACGGAGAAGGACCTGGAAGAAACGGAGAGCGCCGCGCGACGCTTCCTGGACGACGATGACGGTCGCCCCCTGTTCCTCTTCCTGCACACCTACCACACCCACCATCCCTTTCGCGTGAGCGACCAGACCCTGGGCGAGCACGGCCAGCGCTTCACCTTCGTCGACACCGCCGAGCTCTCCCGGGAGTGGTTCTCCGACATCGAGAGCTGGCTCCTGGCGGGCCCGCTCGACGCCGATCGTCGCCAGGCCCTCGACCGACAGCGCGACCTCTACCTGGGCACCGTGATCGATCTCGACCGGACCTTCGGAGAGCTGATGGATACGTTCGAGAACGAAGGCCTCCTGAAGAACGGCTACGTCGTGTTCACGAGCGACCACGGCGAGGCCTTCTACGAGCACGAGACCATCTCCCACGGCCTCGGCCTGTGGGAGGAGAGCATTCGCGTCCCCCTCTTCCTGCAGGGGCCCGGCCTCGAACCCCGCCTCTCCGACCTGCCGGCCTCCCTCGTCGACTTGCCCCACACCCTGGCCCAGCTGGCGCGCATCGAACCGGATCCGAGCTGGCTCGGGCAGTCCCTCGTGACCCTCGCGGAGGAGCGACCGATGTTCTCCTTCGAATGCAGCACGCGCCGCCCCGACTCGCGCATGGCCATCCTGGAGCGAGGTCGGAAACTGATCACCCGCGCGGAACCCCTCGCCCTGGCCGAGGGCGCCATCGAGCACGCCTACGACCTGGCCCGGGATCCCGGGGAGCACGAGGATGCGGCCGACTCGGACTGGGCCCAAGAGCTCGCACGGCGGCTGGGTGGACCGGCCGCGCGGCTCTTGCAACCCATCATCGGCTCGAGCACCCAGGAACTCTCCCCCGCGGATGCCGAACAGCTGCGCGCCCTGGGCTACTGACCCGAGTCCGGCTAGAGGCGATCCTGAAAGGCCAGGTAGAGCTCGTGCTTTTCGCGCGCCTTGGCAAGGAACGTGCGCGCCTCTTCGGCCAGGCCTTCGTCCATGAACGGGAGCGTACGTTCGAGAACGGCGACCGAGTCGCCGTAGCGCACCTGGTTGTAGTAGTAGCGCGAGAGCATCAGGGCCGAGCGCGGGTAGGCCTCGAGGTTGCTCTCCTCGAGAATGCGTATGCCCTCGTCGACGCGCCCCTGCTTGGCCACCGCGGCAGCCAGGAGCAAGGGCCGATGGGGATGGTCGCGCAGGCGGACCTGCGGTGGGTCGCGCAACAGGGCCTCGACCTTGTCGTGGCGCCCGACCGCCGTCCAGGCTTGAACCGTGGCGAGCAGCGTCGGGAGCGGTGTCTCGGGACCCTCGGCGGATTCGAGCAGCACGAGCAAGGTCTCGAGCGGGGCGCGTAGCTCGTCGTCGAGACCCTCCATCGTGCGCATCGCCTCCTCCCGTTCGCCCTCGCCGAGGTAGGCCAGGGCCAGCCCGGCCCGCAGGCGACCATCGGGCTCGTCCGTCAGGCGCTGGCGCCAGAGCTCGGGGGTGATGTCGTACAACCACCAGGCTCCGTCCACGTTGCGCACGGGCTCGAAGTCCTGCAGCCAGTGATAGCTGCGCGTCGTGTCGCGCGAATCGCGACGGGTCAGGTGGCGCAGGTGGATGGCCCAACGCCCGAAACGCGGTCCGTCGAACTCGGTCACGACCCCGAAGTCCCGCTCCCCGGCGGACCGCAACCGATCGAGACCGACGTTCTGCATCTGGCCCCAGTCGGTGTTCGAATCGCGGAAGTACTTGTAGGAGCGAACCGACCCGCGCGAAGAGAGGTTGTAGTAGGAGATCGTGTTGGGCCAGTAGCGCGCCACGTCGGCGGCCTGCAGCAAGAGGAGGCTCGTCAGGGAGATCCAGACTCCCCGCGCGGAGCTGCGGCGCACCCAAGGCTCGGTACAGACCCCGGCCGCGAGCAGCAGCACCATCGGAAACACGGCCAGGACGTAGCGCACGCCGATCTGCAGGTCGGTGAAGTAGGACAGGTAGATCCACGGCACGGCAGCGGGAAAGACCAGCACCCAGGCCGCCGAACGCAGGGCGAAGGGCGTGCGCGCCAGGAGCCACTTGGGCACCCTCCACAGAAGCGCCCAGGCGCACAGGAGGAGCGACCACTCCGGCGTCTTGAGCAGGAAGGACCACAGGTAGTACGACCCATGGCCGGGCGCGAAGCGACCCAGGAGGTACGGGCGCCGATCGCCCTCGCCCACGCTGACCTGGTAGTCCAGCCCGAGCAGGTAGTCCGCCGGAAAGAGGGCCAGGAGCTCGCGGATTCCGGGCCAGCCCATGCAGGTCGCGAAGAAGTCGCTGGCGTAGGCACTCGGATCCCGGGGCGCCAGGCCCGAACCGAACAGGTAGGCGGCGTGGAGGGTGACCAGCGTGGCCAGGGCCGTGCCGCCCAGGATGCCGAGCACGGCGAGGGGAGTGGGAATGCGACCCGGGCCCTCGTCCGGCCAGCGGCGCCAGGCGCCGAACACGGCGAGGAAAACGATCACCGGAGCGACGAGCAGCGCCAGGTACTTGGTCGCCAGCGCGACCCCCAGCCCCAGCCCAACGCCCAGGGCACGCAGGAACGTGGGCCGTTGGAGATGCCGCCACAAGAGGTAGAGACACAGGAGGACGCAGGACGCCTGGGCCATGTCCACGGACATCAGAGCTCCGTAGCCCAGGATCAGGGGATGCAGGCCATAGAGTCCGACGGCAAGCAGAGCCCCCACGTTGCCGTAGAGCCGACGACCCCAGAGGAAGACCACCGCGATCCCCAGCCAACCGAAGGGCAAGAACCCCAAGCGCCCGCGGAAGAGCAGAGGGCGCGGATCCTCGAGGGCACGGTACCCGCCGGGAGGAAACTCTCCGACGGCGATCTGGGTCGCATAGTAAGGCAGCGGCCCGTGCAAGCGTGCCAGGGGGTGGTCCCAGCCGGCACGCAGGATGTAGCGCCCGCCATCGACGAACTTCGGCTCGTCCACGGTCTGGTCCACAAGAGCCATCGACCCGACCGCGAGCCCCGTGAAGGCCACCAGCACGAAGAGAAGCGCGAGGAACGCGGCGCGATCGGAGATCTGCGAGGGCGGGATCGAAGGCCCTTCGGTCGGCTCACGTTCGAGGTCGGGGCCCATGGCAGAGGGACCTTACTGGGAACGGAAGTCCTCTTCCCGAAAGATCGCCAGGAGCAGAGCCGACATGCGCTGCAGCCGCTCCCGCTGTTCGCCGTCCTCGAGACGATTGCCGGGGCGGCCCTCGAGGGGGTTCTTGGCCAGATCGAACAGCTCCTGGGGCTGAAGCTCTCCCTCCTCTACCAGCTCGCGCCCCACGACCAGCTTCCAGGATCCCTGGCGCAGGGCCAGGACAGGTCCCCGCACGAGGTCGCCGTGCAGCACGAGGGGCGAGCGCTCGGCGCCCTCCTCCCCGTGCAGGAGCGCCAGGACATTCTCGCTGTCGGGGGCTGCTCCGGCGCTCAGCTCACGCCCCAGGATGCGCGCGAAGGTCGCGTACAGATCGTGCAGGCCGAAGAGCCCTTCGCGGGTCACGCCCGAGGTCGAGACCTTGCCGTCCCCCAGCCCTCCCGCGGGCCAGGACAGGAGGAAGGGAATCCGGTGTCCGCCCTCCTGAATCTTGGCCTTCCTTCCGCGGAAGGGACCGACCGACTCCCGCCCTCCCTTCTCCGAGCCGTTGTCGCTGGTGAAGACGAACAGCGTGTTGTCGAGCAAGGGCTTCCCCGGCCGCCGGGGATCCGGCGTCCGTTCGAGGTAGTTCAGGAGCAACCCCACGGCCACGTCGTTCTCGTAAACGAAGTCGACGCGCTCGAAGGAATTGGGGCGCACGCCGCGCACCTTCTTCTTCTTCACGACCTCCTCCGCCGGCGGGCGCGAACCGTCCTTCATCTTGCCTTGGCCGCTCACGGCGACGCCACCGACCTCGGCGCTCGGGGTGTGGGGTGCGTGGTTCGAGTGAGCCGCGTACCAGAGAAAGAAGGGGGCCTCGCGCGTTTCCTCGGACTCGAAGTGCTCCACCAGAAAGGCCGTGGCCACCTCGTAGTTGCGCGCCCCGGTCGTCTCCATGCGGAAACCCTCGATGCTGCGCCTCTTGTCCGGCTTGGCACCCACGATCCGCCGGTCCTCGATCCAGCCCACGGCGGCCGACGACTTGTGGCTGCGGGGCGTCAGGTAGGCGTAGTCGAAGCCATGGTCGGTGGGACCGTCGAACAGGGGCTGTCGCAGGTCCGCGTCGGACCAGCCGTCCGCTCGCTCGCCCGCTTCGTTGCGGTAGGCGAGTCCCAGGTGCCACTTACCCACCATCGCCGTGTGGTAGCCCGCGTCCCGCAGGAAACCGGCCACGGTCGGGCGATCGCGCTCGATCAGAGGATCGTACTGGGGACCCCAGGCCACCAGGCCCTTGAGCCGGGACCGCCAGCTGTAGCGTCCGGTCAAGAAGGCGTAGCGACTGGCGGTGCAGGCGGTCGAGTTCGAGTGGGCATCGGTGTAGCGCACGCCGCGGCGGGCCAACGCTTCCAGCTCGGGCGTGTGGATCTGAACGGCGTCGGCGTTGCCCGTGTAGTCCTGGTAAGCGCTCGTGTCGCCCATGCCCATGTCGTCCGCCATGAACACGACGATGTTCGGAGCAGGCAAGACCTCCTCCTCGATCTTCCCCGCGGCCGAGATCATGCCCGGGACGAAGAAAGCCATCGCGCCCAGGGCGCTCGAGGTCAGGACGGATCGCAAGGGAAACACCGGGGTAGGGGCCGACACCTGACCCTAGCCTGTCCGCTCGGAGCCTGACAAGTTCGAGGCTCGACTTGTGGACCGGCCCCGCCGCCAGGCAGCATGCCCCCGTGAGCCCCCTCGACTGGAGCCTGTTCTCGGCCTACCTCGCCCTGATCGCCTGGATCGGTCTCTCCAACGCAAGGAAGAGCGGGAGCACGAGCGAGTTCTTCGTAGCCGGCCGCTCCCTGCCGTGGTGGGCCGTGGGGCTCTCGGTCATGGCGACCCAGGCCAGCGCGATCACGGTGATCGGCACCACCGGCAAGGCCTACGAGGACGGCATGCGCTTCGCCCAGTTCTACCTGGGCCTGCCCCTGGCCATGGCGATCCTGGCCTTCACCCTCGTCCCGCTCTACCACCGCGCGGGGGTCTTCACGGCCTACCAGCTGCTGGGACAGCGCTTCGACGGCAAGACCCGCCTGCTCTCGAGCCTCCTGTTCCTCTGCCAGCGCAGCCTGTCCCTGGGCGTGGTCATCTACGCCCCTTCGATCGTCCTGTCCCTCCTGCTTGGCTGGTCCCTGGCGACCACGATTGCCACGATGACGTCCATCGCCGTCGTCTACACCGTGGCGGGCGGGATCCGCGCCGTGGTCTGGACGGACGTGGCCCAGATGGTCCTGATCCTCCTCGGGCTGGGCGCCTGCCTGTTCATCCTCCTCGACCGCTTTCCCGACGGCGCGAGCCTCGGGGAGCTCCACGCCCTGGCCGAGGTCACGGGGCACACCCGGCTCCTGGACTTCTCGTTCGATCCCAAGGACCGCTACACGGTCTGGTCCGGCCTGTTCGGAGGCACGCTCCTGTTCCTGTCCTACTTCGGGTGCGATCAGAGCCAGGTCCAGCGCTTCCTCTCCGGCAGGTCCCTCGCCGACAACCAGAAGGCGCTCCTGTTCAACGGTCTCTTCAAGATCCCGGTTCAGCTGTTCGTCTTGGGCCTGGGAGTGCTGCTCTTCTTGACCTTCCACTTCGACCGTCCGCCGCTCCTGTTCGACGACCAGGTCGAGGCGGAGCTCGAGCAACAGGCCGAGTGGCAGCCGCTGTCCGCCTCCTTCGAGCGCGCCCTGGACGAGCGGCGAGTGCGAGCCGAGGCCCTGCTCGAAGGAAAGTCCTCCGACCCCGATCTGCGAGCGGGCTACCTGAACGCCAACGCTCGGGTCCAGGGCCTGCGCGCCGAGGCGGTCGAGCTCGCGCGGGAGCTGAGCCCCAGCTACGACGACACGAACACCGTCTTTCCCTACTTCCTCCTCAACCGCCTGCCCCGCGGGCTGGTCGGCCTCTTCCTGGCCGTGATCTTCGCCGCGGCCATGTCCAGCATCGACTCCGAGCTCAACGCCCTGGCCACGACCTCGGTGGTCGACGTCTACCGCGTGCACCTCGTCCCGAATGCCGGCGACGGGCACTACGTGACCGCGTCGCGCTGGGCCACGGCCCTGTGGGGCCTGTTGGCCGCCTTGTTTGCCCTGTTCGCCGCCTCCCTCGGTTCGGTGATCGAAGCAGTCAACGCGGTCGGCTCGTACTTCTACGGCTCGCTCCTGGGGGTCTTCGTCCTGTACGGGATCCCACGCGCCAACGGCCACGGCGCCTTCTTCGGCCTCGTGGCCGGGATGTCGGCGGTCGCCCTGGCCGACCTCGGCGGCCACGTCGCCTGGCTGTGGCTGAACCCGATCGGCGCGGTCGCCACGGTCTCCGTCGGGTGGCTCGTCTCCGGCCTTCGGCGCGGCGACTAGGAGAGCTCAGTCCCTGGGAAACAGATCCCGGTCGAGCTGAGGGAACAAGCGCAGGGCGTTCTCGTAGTAGAGCTTGCGCAGGATCTCGTCGGGGAGAGCCATGCCGTACATCTTCCAGTGGCCGTGCCGGCGGCGGTAGTAGTCGAAGTACTCGTCGTCGGTCTCGAGCACGCGGAAGTAGACGTGGTACTCGCCGGGTGCCCAGGCATCCTTGCCGAAGAGAACGCGATCCTGATAGCGCTCGAACCACCTGGCGGCATGACGCGGTTGGCGACCGAGCTCGGCGAGGACCGCGCCGATCTCGGTGACGACGTTCGGATGCTCGTCCAGGAGGCGCCCCAGACGATCGAGGTCGTTGGCCATCCAGCCCATGTGGGCGTTGATGAAGGTCGTCCCGGAGTGCTTGGCGAAGACGCGGGTCTGCTCGGCGATCAGCTCCTCCCAGCTCGGATCGACCCCGGGCTCGCGCTTGCGCTCGGGCTTCTCCTTCAGCTCGAGCCAGCGCTCGTTGCGGGCGTCCCAGGGCTGCCAGAAGGGGGCCGGATCGGCGGAGTGGATCAGGACCGGGACCCCGAGCTCGCCGCACTTCTTCCAGACCGGATCGATGCGCTCGTCGTCGACGGGAACACGGGCGCCGCTGGCATCGCGCACGCGCATCCCCAGGCTCTTGTAGATCTTCAGGCCCGCCGCGCCCAGAGCCACGTCGTCCGCCACCTGCTGGGCCATACGTTCGCCCCAGCCGGGCTGCTCGATGCCCTCGTAGTCGAGGTTCGTGAAGACCAGGAAGCGGCCGGGCTGGTTCGCGCGCACGTTCTCGAGGCAACCGGCCAGGTGATCGTCGTCTCCGGCGCGACCACTCAGGTTCACCATGACCGCCATGTTGAGCGCGTCCATGGCGGCCACGGTCTCGTCGAGGTCCTGGGTCGGCATCTGCCACTGGTGGTTGTGGACGTCGACGAAGGGATAGCGGGCGCGGGTGATCTCGTGCGCGGGCACGACCAGGGTGGAGGGCGGGTCGTACTCCTCGAAGGTGACGTCCTGGGGCGAGAGGGCGAGCGGAGCGAGGAGCCAGAGGGAGGTGGTCGACATGGGCACAGGGTAGTCGCCCGACGACGAAACGAAAAACGGGGCCCCTAGCGCAACAGCTCGACCAAGCGAGCCACCGCTACCGGCGTGATGGCGCTCTTTCCGCCCACGGACGAGTGGAACTCGCGGGCCCCTGTCCCTCGCCTCAAGCGCTCCAGGTTCTCGGCTCGCACACCTCCCCCCACCAGGATCTCGATCCTGGTGCCGGCCTGCTGCACGAGGGAACGCAGCCGCTCCATGCCGTTCAGCGCCGTCGGAGCTTGCCCGGAGGTCAGCACCCGAGCGAAGCCGAGCTCGATCAGGTGCTCGAGCGCTCGTTCGGGATCGGCGACCTGGTCGAAAGCGCGGTGGAAGGTGAAGGGACGGCCCTGGCCCAGCTCGAGCAGTCGTTCCAGCCCGGCACGGTCGGGCATGGCGTCGTCCCCCAGCGCTCCGACCACCAGACCGTCGGCGCCACCGTCGAGCGCCGTCTGGACCTCGCCCTCCATGCGCCCCAGCTCGGCAGGTCCATAGCGAAAGTCCCCCGCCCGGGAACGAATCAAGGTGAACAGGGGCAGACCTGTGTGCTGCCGGGCCTCCGCCAGGAAGTCGGCGCCGGGGGTCAGCCCTTCGACCTGCAGATCGCGACACAGCTCGAGCCGGTCGGCTCCGCCCTCCTCCGCGGCGAGGACGGCTTCCAGGCTGTCCGCGCAGATTTCGAGTTGGCGCTTCAAGACGTATCGGGCAGTCCTGGCCTCCGGAAAGCCCGGACCGAGGCTGACAGGGATCCCCTAAGATAGGAATCCCCTGAAACCTCTCCAATCCTGGCACCTAGCCCTCAACGGGGTCCTGCCCCCATGGCGTCCGCTTCCCGCCCCAGCCACCGAGGCCCGACCATGAGCCATGCCAAGAGCCTGATCGCTCTCTTTTCTTGCATCGCCCTCCTCGCTCCCAGCGCACAGAGTTCCCCGCAGTGCCCCGAGGGCGGCTACGACCCTCCCCCGCCGCCCGTACCCTCCCCTCCTCCCATCTACGGCGGACCTGGGGACACCACTCCGGGTGCGACGACCGGCGGCTCTCCGGCTCCAACGGCCTCGCCCGCCAGGAGCGGCGGCCTGGGCGTCCCGCCCCTCATCAGGCCTCTGAGTGGCGGCGGGGCCAAGACGCAAGCGTCCTCGACGGGCTGCGGGCTCCCGGGCGGGTCCCAGGACTGGGAGGTCTGGTGGCAGTTCAACCGCGAGCGCTTCTTCGGAACCGGGGAGCGCTTCCCCTCCCTTCCCCGCACCGGTGACGCCGCTCCCTCGTTCGTCGAGCCGCCCAGTCAGCGGCAGATCGACGAAGCGGTGCTCCCGCGCCTGGTGCAGCTCCTGGCGTCGGATCCGGGGGACGAGCTCCTGAACGCGACCCTGGCGGCCCTGGCCCGCATCGGGGGTCGGCTCGAGGACTCCCTGGGACGCTCGTCCCTGGCCGAGTTGACCCTGCCCTACCTGTCCCACCCGCACCGATCGATCCGGGAGAACGCCGTGATTTGCCTGGGGGTCCTAGCGGAGCCCAGCTCGTCTCCGGTCCTGGTCGAGATCCTCAACGATGCGCCCGCGGCGAGGGAGCGCTGTGGTCAAGGTGAACTCTCCTCCCGCCTGCGCGCGTTCGCGGCCTACGGCCTGGGACTCACCGCCCACCGCACCCAGAACTCGGACGTTCGAAAGTACGTTCAAACCCATCTCTATCGGGCCCTCGCCTTGGACGACCCTGACATCCAGGTCGCGGCCGTGCTCTCCCTGGGAGTCGCCCCCTCGTCCACGCCGGCCGAGAAGATCTCCCGGGGCTTGATCGAGCTCTTCGGCAAGAAGAATGCCCTGCAGCCTCTTGCCCGGGCCCATGTGCCCACGACTCTGGCCAAGATGCATGCCCAGGCTTCGCCGGCCGTGCGCGACAGGATCGTGGCTGCGCTCGTGGGCGTCCTGTCCGGCAACAAGGAGCGCAACGAGGTTCGTCAGAGTGCGGCCCTGGCCCTGGGCGCGATCGGAGGCCTTGGAAACGAGGAGCAGAACGAGCTCATCCGCGACACACTCCTGGACTGCGCCACGGACGGTGACCTGATGGCCCGTCACTTCGCCCTCCTGTCCCTGGCCGAAGTAGCCGGTCGCGACGGCGTCGACGAGAGCGAGGAGATCCATGCCTTCCTCCTCGCCCGCCTGGCCAAGTTGAAGGCCCAGTCGCGGCCCTGGGCCGCCCTGGCGGTGGGAGTCCTCGGCCGCAACCTCGCGGCCCACCGGCGAAGCCTCTCCGCGGACGAGAAGCTGGCCCTGCGATCCGCCTTCCTCGCATCCAAGGCCACGCCCCTCGTCTCCGCCCTGTCCCTGAGCCTGGGGCTGGCGGGAGCCTCGGAGTCCGCGGAACTGTTGGCGCGGCGCCTGGGCGACTCCGCAAGTCCGGAGGTTCGGCTGCAGGGGGCCGTGGGCCTGGGCCTGATCGCGGATGCCCGGGGACGTGCCGCCCTGCAGGGGCTCCTGCCCGAGGCGCAACACGATCCATTCCTGCTCGAGGAAACGGCGCGGGCCTTGGCGCAGCTCGAGGACCCCGAGCTCGTCCCCATGCTGGCCAAGCAACTCGAGGAGTGCGATTGCTCCCTCTCCAAGACCTCCCTGGCAAGGGGCCTCGGTCGGTCGAAGGACGCCCGTGCCCTCGAACCGCTGATCGCCATGCTCGACGAAGAAGGCCCCGAACTCGAGCAGGCCTGGGCGGTGCAAGCCATCGGACAGCTCTGCGACCGCGACGAGCGCCCCTGGGTCTCCGTCTTCTCGACCGGCATCAACTACCTGGCCAGTCCTCCCAGCCTGACCGACCCGACCGGATCGGGCATCCTCGACTACCTGTAGGTTCGTCGAGCCCCGCCCCGGCATCCCGCAATGCCGGTGCGGGGTCGTTTCCTACGGAAACGAAGGGAAACGGCCCTGCGGGGCTCGCCCGAGATCGCCTGCACCGATCCGGCCTCCCCACTGCCACGACGCCTGCTGGCCGAGGTCCACGGCCTGCCCCGGGCTCCGCGCGAGAGTCCGAAGCAGGCCTTCTACCGTCTCGCGACTCAGGTGGCTCCGAGCTCGTAAGCTCCCATGTCCACCAGCGGGTATGGGCCAAAGCCCGTGTCGGGCGCTGAGGGGTCGTCGAGGAAGCGCGGGAGCCCATCCAAGTCGGTCGTGATCCCGGAGGGTACCAGGTCGCTGTTGCCGGCATCGTTGCTGCTCGAACCACGGATCAGTCGAAGGTTACGCATCACTTCGTTCACGAACATGGGATCCGAACCGATGTTGCCAGGTCCCGGAAAACCACCCTCGACGTTCGAGTAGGCCACGATCCCCCCACCCGAGATCTGGGCATCCTGGGGCGCCGTGTTGCGCCAGATCACCGAGTTGTGCACTTCGAGTTGTCCGGTCACGACGGCATTCTGGTTCGAGAAGAAGGCCCCGCCGGCATAGGCAGCCTCGTTGAAAGCCAGGGTACAATTGGAGAACAGAGCCGCGCCCGACGTGGACTGGCCGCCGGCGAGCATGA
>JAUIEE010000593.1 GCA_030428965.1 bacterium
GAGATCGGTCACCACGCTGGTCCGCTCCGGGTCGGCCGACACGACCGCCAGCTGCACTCTGAGGAAGCGGCCGTTCAGCACAGGCTCGAAGCGAACCTCGTTCAGGGCCTCGGTGCCCACCAGGTAGAGGCGTCCACTCACGGGGTTGACCGAGAGGGCCATGCACAGGTTCATGAGACGGCGAACGTAGCGGACGCTCCCGTCCCGGGTGTCGTAGATCGCCAGGTCGTGATCGGCGAGGGACCAGCCTTCACGGCGCCCGGACATCGCGGCCTGGTCCCCCGAGACGAACGCCGTCCAGTCTCCTCCGTTGTCGTCCATCCAACGCCCCTGGTCGTCCTGCTTGACGATCAGCCCAACGGCCGGCGGCGAGGGAAGGCCGGCACTCATGGGTGGGTGGAAGCCTGCGCCCGAGTTCGGAGGCGGATTGGCACCGCCCCAGGGACCGGCCTCTTCCCCCACCACGTTCGGGGGGTAGGCCAGGGTGTTGAGCACGCCCATTTCGATCCCGCCGCCCAGGATGGTCGAGCTGTTCCCGGACTCGAAGATGGCCACGTACACCTGCTTGCCATCCGGGCTCACCGCCAGGGCGCGGGGATCCTCACCCCGGATGTCGATGCGCTCGGGTGGAGCGCCCAGGTCCTCGGGGTCGAAGGCCAAGAGGCGGTTCGCCTGGGAGCACGAGACGAAGGCCCGGCGCCCCTGGCCCGCGAAGACGACGTCCGCGGGCTCGTCCTCGGTCGCCAGGGTGGCACGCACGCGCTCTCCGGCCAGATCGACCACGCTGACCGAATCCGAGACGTGATTGACGACCCAGGCCTCACGGTTGCTGCGCGCTCGCACGCTCACCGGATCGAGGCCCACGGGAATGGAAGCCTCCCACACGGGGCCACCGGAGGAGAGCCCGAAGACCTCGAGGCGGTTGTCGGGGGTATTCACGACCAGCAGGAACTGCCCGTCTGGCGTCATGTCCATGGGATGCACGTGCGGGCTCTCCCAGTTGAGGAAGTCCAGTCCTCCCGGCGGCAGCGCCCGCGGGTCCGCGTCATCGACGCTCTGGCCGAGGGCGGTCGACTGCCCCGAGGCCGGAAGCCCAAGAGCCGAGAAGAGAAGCACGGTTACGATTTGGCGCATGGCAGATCGGAAAGGGTGAGCACGGACAGCCCGAGCATCCTAGGGGATGCAGGCCTTTCGCGCCCAGCCGCCAAGATTTCGGCTTTCCAACGTCCTCCATGCCCGACGGGCCGGCCTCGGCTTCGGGGCCTCCCTCCGGCTGGGCTCGCCGGCTATGCTGCTCGCATGCTCGGGCCCCGCCTGTTCTCGGCTCTCGCCTTCCTCGTGCTCGGCTCGGTCGGCTGGCAATCCGCTATGGGGAGGCAGGAGGCGTCCTCTCACCCTGTGATCGGATCCGGCGCACACCGCTACCGCTGGCGAGGCGACTGGGCCAAGCTCCCCGCCGACATGACCCTGGGCAACACCCATGGTTGCGTCGTCGTGGATCGACAGGACCGGGTCTACGTGAACACGGACAGTCGGCACGCCGTGCTCGTGTTCTCGCCCGAGGGCGAGCTGCTCGACGCCTGGGGAGAGGAGTTGGCCGGTGGGCTGCACGGCATGGCCCTGGTGGAAGAGGAAGGGGTCGAGGTCCTCTACCTGACCCACACCCAGCTCCACAGGGTGGCCAAGGCCACGCTCGATGGAGAGATCCTGTGGTCCCTGGGGTTTCCCGAGGAGTCCGGCATCTACCCCAAGGAGGCTCGCTTTCGTCCGACCAGCGTCGCCGTCACGGAGGGGGGAGACTTCTTCGTCGCCGACGGATACGGCGCTTCCTGGGTCCACCGCTACGACGCGGAGGCCAACTACGTGGGTTCCTTCGGAGGCCCGGGTCGCGAGCCTGGCCGCATGCGCATCCCCCATGGGATCGAACGCCAAGGGCACGGACAGGCGGGCGTGCTGGTCTCCGACCGCATGAACTCGCGCCTGCAGCGCTTCGACCTCGAGGGCAAGCACATGGCCGTCCTGGGGGAAGACCTGCGGCGTCCCTGCCACACCCACACCACCGAGGAAGGCATCTGGGTGCCCGACCTGGACGGCCGCGTCACCCTCTTGGACCATACCGGCAAGGTCATCGTGCACCTGGGCGAAAACCCCGTCGAACAGCTGCGCGGCAAGAACGGT
>JAUIEE010000594.1 GCA_030428965.1 bacterium
CGCCGAGATAGACGGCCTCGACGCGGCGCTCGAAGAGCCTGGGAAGCCGGGCGTGCAGGGCCTCGATCTCGGCGCAGACCGCGCGCGTGCAGCGCCGCGCGTGGTCGCGCTGGAAAGCGGCGTGGGAGAAGGTGCAGAAGCCGCAGCCGGTCACCCGCGGGTTGCAGAAGGGATGGGGCAACACCCCGACGATCAGCGGGCGCCGGGTCGGGTAGCAGGCGAGCCGTTCGGGGTCCGGGGCGCAGGCCTCGAGCAGGGGCGCCATCGGGTAGCCGTGCAGCAGGCGATGGCGCTGCGGCTGGTCGAGGCGGCGTCGGAGCTCGGTCTCGAAGGCCTGGGTCTTGCTGCGGGCCATGGGAGGCCTCGGGGAAGGGGTCGGATGGGCAGTCTACCAGAGGGAGCTTCGAGCTGTCGTGCCGCCGCCTCGAACCGGTCGCAGGCGCGTGCGCTCGGAGATCGAGCTCCGGGCGTCGAGCGCGGCGGCGCCGCGTGGTTGTCGCCTGACCGGGCTTTGGCACCACCTTGGGGCCGTAGACCCACGTGGTACCCTGCCATAGGATTGTGCCTGTATGAGGGTAGCGCACCCCTCGAGCGCCTGCGCGAGATTGGACGTGACGGAGTTCGACGAGGAATCCATCTCGATTTCATACTGCGACCTCTTTGTCCCAGCAGGTGACGGAGCGCGCGAGTCGTTGCATGAGCTTGATGCTGACGAACATTCCCACATCCACGGGACTCTCCGGCTCGTCGTCGGCGGACGCACATTGCCCCACATGGGGTTCTTCGGTCCCGACGACGTCTGCTTCAATGACTGGATTCCCAGCCTTGAGGCTGCCTCCACCGCCCTGTCCACTGATCAGTCGGAGGTCTTTGTTCTTGACGATTGTGAGCAAGGTCAGCCGGCATTTGAGTTTCGGCGCCTTCATGACAAGGTTCTTGTCTCCATCATCGCTGGCGTGGGCGGCGGCGACTCCGACCCCGCCTGGCAACGTGTTCCATGTGACCTCGAACGGTTCCAGCTTGCGGTCTCGAACGTCGTGCATGGGCTTCGTGCGGAGATCTCCTCGGCAGCGGGTACGGATGCCTGGCAAGCCTGGTGGAAAGAGGCCGCACGCAGCGTGCCTCGCTCACTTGGACAGACGCAGCCAGACCTACCCAGAATCACGATCGACCTCGTTTTCCTGTCACTGGCCGAGGGCGGCCGCAAGAAGCCACCGATCGTGGAACAGCCACGTGGCTACCGTCCCCATCTTGTGCTTCAGGACCGTGGCACTCGGCTTCCGAGGCTGAAGGATGGTAATACGATTGACGAGCCATACCTTGGCGTCGCGTTCCTCACTGGTCCGAGGTCGGTACAAGCTGGCGATACAGCCCGCTACACAGCCGAGTTGTGCTACCACCCGCATGTCTCCTATGCGGACGTCCGCCCTGGTGCAGAGCTCACGCTGCGCGAGGGGGCGCGGATCGTTGGCCATGGGGTCGTCGTAGCCCGAACAGACCTGTGAAGCGCGCTGCCTGTCGGAAACCCGCGCTTTGCATGAGGGATGGGGTCATGTGTGGGCGGTTGTGGCAAGCTTTGAGGGGCTCGGGGTTGTCGGGTTGAAGAGGACTTCGGGGGTCGGGTGCTGGCTTCGCGGCTTCTGTGGGGTCGTCGATCGCCATCGCGATGATCGGTCGCGACAAGCGATGGTCGACGGGGGTCGAGACAGCGAGGAGCTGTCGGTCCGGTACCTCCGCGCTGGCGTGTCGGTCGACGCCGAGCAAGGGGGCCGTGTATGTGCTTCCGCGCAAGGATGTCGGTCGACGCCGTGACCTGCTCGGCGAAGCCAGTCGACTCCGGGCCCTGCTTGGTGACGCTGAACACCTCGGGGCGGCCTGGTTTTATGCCAGCGGTCCCGCCCGACGGACGTGGCACATGGCCGAGGGATGGCCTTCGTGATCCGCCTGTGCGGATTCGTGTTTCCAACGTTCAAGGTAAGTCCCCCCAATCCCCGGTGGGGGCCGGCCTTGCCGGACACACCCAAAGCGGCGGTCTCTCGCCGAGGGACGAGGCGAGAGACCGGAAAGCGTCCGAGACCTCCGCCCGAGGAACGAGGGTGGAGGGCGAGGTGGGCCCTGCTGCCCGAAGGCCACGGACGGTCCTGAAGTCGTGCACCTTGGCGGGGGG
>JAUIEE010000595.1 GCA_030428965.1 bacterium
ACTGGGAAGCGAACAGGTATCCGACGCCCGCCTCTCCCAGGAGTCCGACCAGGGCCCGGGCGCGCTGCTCTCCCTCGGAGGACAGCCAAGGATCCGCACCTCCCTCGGGCGCCTTCTCGGCGTGGCGCAGGAGGAGGACCGTGCGCGGAGCTTTCCCGCCCCGCTCCTCTTCCCCCGGGGCGGACCCAAGGCCCAAACAGGCCCACAGGGCCAGGAAGCCTGCCAGGAACAGTCCTAGGGAACGATGGGGCCAGCGGATCGTCTTCATGGGGTCTCCCGATACGAGACGGACCGCAGGCTCCCGAGCGGGAGTTCTGCGGTCCGCGTGAGAATCAGCCTCAGGGCTCAGGGGCTAGGAGCCGCCGGCGTCCCTCAGCTCGAGCATCTCCTTGCGGATCTCCTGGGCGATCGCCTTGATCTCCTGCATGGTCTTGCGAACTCGAGAGGTGGCGGCCTTGTTGCCCTTCTCGGCTTTGTCCACGTCCTCTCGGGCTGCGTTCACCGTGTTGACGAGGTTTTCGTAGTTCTGGGTCATCGGGGGTGCTTACTCCTCATGCCTCCTGCGGGGTGGAACCATCGGGCCGGGGCGACCTCGAGGGCTCCGAAAACGGGCTCTGAGCCCCGTAGAGGCCACATTTTGAGCCCAGGATCAAGGAACAGGCCAGGGGGAATCGTGGTCCTGGCCCAAAAAAGCGCGCTTCGCTCCCCCGGTGGCGCCGGGAACGCGCGACCTAGCCCCTTACTCGCAAAGGACTTAGGCCCCAAAGGCGGTCCTCAGGGGCCCTTGCGCCCCGCCAGGGCCACCACGGCCCTCCATTCCTTGGCCGAAACCGGCTGAACGGACAGTCGATTGCCCCTGCGCACGACCCCCATCTCCCCCAGGGAAGCGGTGGCCTTGAGCTCGTCCAGGGAGAGGAAACGGGGAAGCTTCTCCACCGCGCGCACGTCCACGAGCCACCAGCGCGGGTCGTCCGGGTCGGACTTCGGGTCGTAGTGGGCGTCCTTGGGGTCGAACTGGGTCGGGTCCGGGTAGGGCTCACTGGCCACCTCGGCCAGACCGGCGATTCCGGGCGGCTTGGCGTTGGAGTGGTAGTAGAGCACCCCATCGCCCACCTGCATCTCGTCCCGCATCAGGTTGCGCGCCTGGTAGTTGCGCACCCCGTCCCACAGGGTCGTCCGCTTCTTGGCCTTCCAGAGGTCCTCGAAGGAGAAGACGTCCGGCTCGGACTTCATCAACCAGTAGCGCTTGGCTCGCGGCATCGGGATCAGGGTAGAGGGTCTCAGCTCCAGGACGGGGGCACCCCAGGTCCAAAGGGCTCCGAACGAAGGGAAACGGGAGGCCCCAGGATCTCGGAGAGCACGACGACGCGCCTCCAGGAGCGGGCGTCGGCCGAGACCTCGAACGTCGGCGAACGCAGCTCGGCCAGCGCATCGGCCGGGGTTCGGGGCTCTTCGGCGGGAGGCTCCTCCAGGATGGCCCCCGCCAGGGGAACGGGCTGGGGTCGCGCTTCCCAGGAACGTGCGGCGGCACTGGGGAACGAGGCTCTGGGGAGAGCGGGCTGCTGGTCGAGGGTCCTCAGGGGCGCCTTGCGCGCCACGGGCTCAGGCGGCGGAGCCGGCTCCTCGGAGAGCTCGTCCTCGAATCGTTCGGGCTCCTCCTCCGCCGGCTCCTCGGGCGAGCCGAACAGCTGCTCGAACATCTCCCGCACCGGGCTGGGCTCGGCGGGCGTCGGAGCCTGGGCCGGCGGCTTGGCCTTGGGAGCGACCCTGCGCGTGAAGGCCTTGGCCAGGCCGTCCACGATCCGCCCCAGGAGAGGCAGGAGAACGAAGGCCAGGAGAAAGATCTCCTCGACGCGCAGCGCTGCGAGGAACAGGGCCATGCCTACTTGCCGGGCTCCGGTCGACCCTGATCCCCCCGGGCGATGGTGTCGCGCATCGAGGTGTCCGACTTGATGTTCTGGAGCCGGTAGAGGTCCATGACTCCGAGGTTGCCCGAGCGCAAGGCCTCGGCCATCGCCAGGGGCACCTCGGCCTCGGCCTGGACCACCTTGGCTCGGTTCTCGACCACCGTGGCCTTGAACTCCTGCTCGGCGGCGACCGCCAGGGCGCTGCGCTTCTCCGCGAGGGCCTGGGCCACGCGCTTGTCGGCCTCGGCCTGATCGGCCTG
>JAUIEE010000128.1 GCA_030428965.1 bacterium
CGGACCAGCGCCTCTACTGCCCGTACTACGACAAGGGCACCCAGGACTACCTCTTCGTCGAAGAGAGCTACGACTACACCGTCGGGGGTCAGACCAAGAGCGCCTGGTACACCGAAGTGCGGGACACCGGAGCGCGCTGCGTCGAGCCCTACTTCGCCTCGGCGGCCCAGGACTGGTTCGTCGATTTCGGGATCCCGTTCCACTACGGCTCCGGCCCGAAGAAAGGAGAGGTGCGTGGCACGATCACGATGAGCTTCCTCGCCAGCGGGTTCGGCAACCTGGTGCACGGCCTCAGCCTGGGCAAGACCGGCTACGGCATCATCACCTCGAACGGCGGCACCTTCCTGGCCCACCCGATCCACGAGTACATCGGCACGACGCGCCTCGAGGAGGTACGCGAGGAAGTTCAGCCGGAGCTGGCCGAGGCCCTGGAGGCCCTGGCCCGGGGGGAGACCGGCAGCGTCTCCTTCCACGACCCCGAGCAGGACGCCCAGGCCCTCTTCTTCCACGACCGCATTCCCTCCTCGGGCTGGGGCATCGGGCTGATGTTCTTCAAGGACGACCTGCTCGACGATCACCGCGCGCTCGACCACCGCTACATCCGGCTGGCCCTGGTGCTGTCCCTCGTGTTCGTGTGCCTGCTGGCGAACTACTACAACAAGGACTTCCTCGACCGCACCGAGATCCGCAACCTGAGCATCCTCTCCAGCGTGCTCCTGCTGGCGAACATCTGGCTGGTCGGCTACTTCGAGCATGCCGCCAAGCGCCCGCTGGCCGAGGGCGAGAGCGCGCCGATCGTCGACCTGGGGGCCACCCAGCGCTTCATCGCGCGCCACCACGCGCGGGCCGAGGAGCTCAAGACCGAGAAGCTGCGGCCTGTTCCGACCGGACTCTACCTCGACCGGATGGAGTTCATGGACAGCTACAACCTCAACATCGGCGGTCGCGCGTGGCAGAAGGTTCCGCTCGACATCGCCGACGAGATCGAGATCGGCTTCACCTTTCCCCAGATGTCGCCCTTTTCGGAGGCGTCCTACATCGAGGAGACCTCCCGGGAGACGATCGCAGCCAAGGAGGGCGAAGAGGGCTTCCTGCTCGTCGGCTGGGACTTCCGTGTCACCCTGCTGCTCAACGCGAACTACGCCGACTACCCCCTCGACAAGCGCCACATCGACATCGAGCTCGCCCCCCTCGACCGGGGAGACCATCTCCTGCTCGTGCCCGACCTCGAGAGCTACAGCTACACGAACCCCTCCAAGAAGAGCGGCCTCAACCCGCGCATCGTGATCTCCGGCAACGAGATCGTGGAGAGCTACTTCAACTTCTCGGTCGAGACCTACGACACCGACTTCGGCTTCGGGAACAAGGGCCTGTTCGAGGAGGTTCCCCTGCTGCACTACAACATCAACCTGCGGCGCACCCTCTTCAACGACTTCGTGACCTACCTGATCCCGATCATCGTGTCGCTGCTCATGATGTTCATCCTGATCTACGCCTGCGGCAAGACCCAGGAGCGCCAGGGCATCATCGAGAGCATGGCCGCCTTCTTCTTCGTGCTGGTCTTCTCCCACATCGACCTGCGCAAGGCGGTGGTCACCTCGGACCTGATGTACATCGAGACCTACTATTTCGTGACCTACCTGATGGTCGTGCTCTCCACCTGGAACCTGATCACGTACTCGAAGGACAAGAGCCCCATCTTCGACTACAACGACAACCAGCTCTTCAAGGCGGCCTACTTCCCGCTGTTTCTCTCCCTGGTCCTGGGCGTGACCCTGTGGAGGTTCTACTAGCGGGCGCGTCTCGGGAGAGCCAACCCCCTCTGCCGTCCCGGCACGAACGACCGTGCTTTTCGGCCACACCGAGCACCGGCTCCCAAGCCCCCGAACCTTGACCTGCAGCCCCCGAGACGTAGGATCTTGCGTTCGCAACAAGCCTTTGCCTCCCCGCCTTCGTCCACAGCGCCCCCAGCCGGCCACGCGACGAAACGAGGCCTCCAAAACCTGACCCAAAGGGAAGAACCGTGACCACCACCGACTACAAAGAGAACATCTCCAAGTACGTCCAGAACGTGAACGAGGCCGCCGTGGCCGGCATCGTCAAGCACTGCGGCATCGCCCTGCGCAACAAGGACTCCTCCCTCGTCTCCTGCAGCGACAAGAGCGAGCTCGACCGCGTCCGCGACGGCTTCTGCAAGAAGAAGCTCGCCCTGACCGACTCCGACGCCGACCTCGACGCCGCCCTCAAGGGCGTCTGCGAGACCATGAAGTCCGACCACAACAAGTCGCGCGTCACCTTCTATTACCTCCTCGCGGAGAAGTACGGCAAGCTCGACATGTTCGCCTAGGCGAACGACGCCCTCATCCGTCTCGGCCCGCGCTGCTCCTGAGCATCGCGGGCCGAGCGCATTTGGGGTTCCGTCACGGTCGGACTACGCAGCGAGCCTTTCGGCCAGGACCGCGCGCACGACCGGGCTCAACGCTTCGGTAAAGATGCGATCTCGGGGCGGCTTGGGATAAGTGCCGCCCCAGAGCAGCGCCTCCTGCGTCGTCTCGCCGGCTTCCTGAATCTTTCGCACCGCCGTGCGGGCATCCACGACCGGCACCTCCGTACGTTCCGCGAAGCGCTTCCGGCGCGCTTCTGCGCCTGTCGAGAGGACCTTCAATCTTCGAGAACGTCCCACCCTTCGGGTGTAATACGCCGGCCGGCTTCAGGAACCGCGCGGATACCTCCGTCGTGCGCTACCCTGACCTTCACTATGGCTAGGGAAGAAGACTCTCCCCCTCCCTCCCCCCCGGAGCAGAGATCCCTCGACTCTTCCTGGCTCTACACCCTGCCCGCGCTGCACACCCTCTCCCATGTTCTGGGGGGCTTGGCGCTTCCGGGCCTGATCTCGCTCGTCCTGCGCTACTGGAGCCGCATCACCCGCGGTCTTTGGTCCTGGGCCTTCGAGCTGTTGCCCTGGCGCATCGAGGGCCTGGGATCTCTGTTCGACGCGCTGACCCTGTCGATCCTGCTCGTCACGGTCACCTTCCGCGTACGGGCACGGCGCCGTGCCCGGGGACAAGAGAGCGAGCCTTCCAGATGGCAGGGCTGGCCCCACGCCGCCAAGCTCGCCTTGGCCATCACGGCCTTCCTGCTCGTCTTCGCGCTGCCCTCCATCGCACAGTGGTCGCGACAGCGCCCCGGGATTCTGTTCGCAACCCCGTGGTTCGAGGTGCGCCAGTCCTTCCTGATCATGGGAACTCTCTACAGCGCCGTGGCCTACGTCACGACCTTCGCCGTCCTCATCCCTTACCTGGGCTACTCGAGAGCCTCGGCCGCTCTCTGGTACGGGCGCCAAACGGGCGCCCGCAAGTGGATCTACGCCAACCTGGCCGTGGCTCCGGGTCTGATCGTGCTCGGCAACGGCCTGGGCATGTTCGTCCTGTTCTTCGTCTTGAGGTACATGGGATGGGCCGTCCACCTCGCCACGACGCCCAGGTTCATCGCCTATCTGATCGGCTGGATCCTGCTCCTGTACTTGACGCACAACACCCTGGGGCGTCCCAAGACGGAGACGTTGTTCGAGTACACGGAGTTCTTGATCAAGTTCCTCATGCCCGTGGCCATGGGCATGACCGCCTTCGCCCCCTTCTTCGCCTTCAACAAGGTGGACGTACCCGACGATCTCGGCGCGGTCTACGGCGGCCTGATCTTGTTCACCGCCTTCGTCCTGCTCCTGGCCCTGCGCTGGACCCTGCAGGTCGACTGGCGCATCCTGCCCCGCGTCCTGGCCATCGCGGCCGTGCTGCTGGTCGTCGACCTGTCGCTGGCCGTTCTGGGAGAGCTGACCTCCCGGGTCTTCGGCTAGGGAAGCGCCGGGGCTTCGGCGTCGGGAAGGGCGCGCCTCACGTCGGGGATGGACTCCGATCCGCTGTCACTCGAAGGGTCGGCTCCTCCGGCACGAGCCGACGAAACAAGCACACGGCGGGCAGCATCATCACCAGCCCCATCCAGGCGTTCAGGAACAACAGGAACGGCCAGGTCGAGAGCCCGTTGGCCCAGTGCACCACGGGCAGGTCGACGCTGGGCACCATGGCGAAGGCCGCGTTGACGTTGCGCGCGGGCGGCAGGCCGAAACGCCCCACCAGGCTCAGCAGCCCGAACAGCCCCCAGATGAACGGATAGGCTCGCGCCACGAACACTTGCTCCCGCAGGGCGAAGGTCACAAGCAGCGGCATCAGGTAGAAGTGGTGGACCGTGGCGAGCCAGGTCGCCGCACTGGCACCTTGGAGGTAGGCCGTAACGCCCAGGGGGAAGCGCCCCAGCAGGAAGCCTCCCGTCCAGTCCAGGAGCCAGATGGAGTGGGGCAACAGCACGGCAATCAACGCCGCCGACACCAGCCCCGGCGAGCGCAAGAGCAGCCCGGCCCCGCCCAGGGCCAGGGCCACGTGCGAGAGCCACCAAACGTCCGCGCCGAGGCCTTGCCCGGACTTGATCAGGCAGATCAGGGCGAAGTGGATCAGGAGCCATCCGCCCAGCCACCGCCGCCCGGAGTTCGGGCGGAACACTAGGAGCTTCCTCCGCCCCCGACCGTGTCCTGGGTGAACCGCGCCGCCTCGGTCGCGGTCTCGGGTGAGAGGGTGTAGGTGAAGCCGCGCTGGTCCTGCAGCTTGGTCCCCAGGATCGTGATGCCCTCGGGCAGCACGCTGCCTTCCATCGCCGCGGCCACGTCGCTCACCGAGGTGATCCATTCCGTGCTCGGTGCACCATCGACCCGGTGACGCAGGAAGAGCGTCATCATGGCCTCCTCGATGTTGGCGATGGCCGCTTCGTCGGCCGCCTCGCGCGCATCCGAGCTGAAGTCCACGAACTTGGGCGTGGCCACCGCTGCCAGGATGCCCAGCACGACGATCACGACGACGAGCTCGACCAGGGTGAAGGCCAAGCGGCGGGAGGAGGGAGTCATGAAGGGGCGCACGGGGTGCGCTTCGGCCGCCCGTCTTCCCAAGCTTGAAGGCTTGCCTAGAAACTCGGCCAGGGGCCCTCAGATCGGCCAGGAAGAGAGCCACGCTCAGGAACTCCGTGGCACGAAAGCTCCGGCACCAGATCCGTGAACCTCTCTGGCATCCTGTGGCCCGTCCGGCATGGCAGGACAAGACGTGGACGCCGAAGAGCCGGAACGTCACCGGGGCTTCGCTGCCATGTCCGTATATTGAAGCAAGCCCCACCGACTTGCGGACCTCCGGTCTTCCCCCACCGGAGCCTTCGCAGAACCTCGCAAACGGAAAGAAGGCGACGCGCCCCTGCTCGCTCCTTGCCTATGAAGCGGCTGCTCATCCTCATCAGCCTGACCCTGCTTGGGCTTGGATTGTGGCTTGGCCTCGCCTACGACAAGGGCCCAACCTCCACGGCGTTCGAGGTCCAGAAGGGTCTGGACTCAAAATCAGATCTACGGGCAGAGGAGCTGGCCAAGGCCCCTCTTCCCACGCGAGACAGCACTCCGCGTCGCGATCCCCATCAGGTCCCGGAGCCGGAGGTCTGGGCCGCCCCAGTCTCGCCCAAACCCAACGTCCTCGGAACCCTGAGGGGTCCAGTCCAGGACGTCCCTTGGCTCCTACTGAACTTCGAACGCGGCTCCAAGTCCGTCTCCGCGCGGATCACCGAGGACGGTCGCTGGGAGGCGCGGCTGCCGCAGGGATCCTGGTCCGTTTCGGCCGTCGGTACACCTTGCGGCTCCCTACCTATCAGCCCCGACCAGATCGAGGTCTCCTCCGAAACCACCACGGCAACCCTCACCCTGCTCCAGGTCCCGTCCCTGACCTGGCGCATCGTCGACTGTGAGGGGCGGCCGGTTCCCAACCTGCCTGTGCAGATCAGCTCCATGGGTCGTAGCCCCAAAGCGCTGAACACGAACCTCCTGGGAGAAGTCACGCTCAAGTGCCCCGACGAATGGTCCTACCACAGCCTGGCTGTCCGCTCGGCCGATCTACCCGACGATCTGCTACCCCCCTGGTGGCAAACCCTCGGCCGCCGCGCCCCTCAACCTACCTGGACCGAGCCGCTCGAGGTCGTCCTGTCCCGCAAGGGCCTCTTGTTCGGAGAGGCCCTGCACGAGAATGGGACTCCCATCTCGGACGCCAACCTGAGCTTTCGCCAGTGTGAAGGACCGGGCAAGCCGCTCACCGGCCTCAACTTCGTCGTTCGCACCAACGGATTCGGACGCTACGAGATCCCCAACTTGGACGTGGGCTGGTACGAGGTGTGGGCCTTTCACAGGACTCCCGAGAACCCTCTCCGACCCCGGCCCCTTTCGGTCGAGATCCACTGCGGAATGGGTGATCGGAGCCACGACCTCGTCTTCCCGGCCTGGACAGGGACAGGCCGAATCCAGATCCGGGCGAAGACCGTGGAGTCGACCCCCGTGTCCGGCCTGGAGTTCCAGGTCTGCCTGGTCCCGTTAGGAACCGAACGCGCAGCGCAAGATCCACGGCAGTATCTGGGCTCCATTGTCTCCTCAGATCAAGGCACAGGAGAGCTCTCCGGCCTGCCCTGGGGAACCTACCGCGTCACGCGCTACGGCGACGGCCCAGCCGACACGAACCTCGGCTTCAGGAACGAGGGACCGCACCACCACGAGTTCGTCCTCTCCCCCGAACGACCGTCGACGAAACTCGACTGGCCCCTGGGGGCACGTGCGCTGGCACGCATCGTGGGCCGGGTCACTGGGGACTACGCACAGACCCTGCGCGCCATCGTACAGGTCAACACGTCCTACCCACGCTCGGGCAAGACCCATCAGGTGGTCCTCTTCGAGCCTGACGAAACCTTCGAGTTCCTGGGCCTGGCCCAAGGCTCCGCAACCGTCCGCATCACGATTCCCGGTGGGCGCGACCTGGCCAAGAAGCTGGTCGGCACCCGCGCGGGAGAAATCGTCGAGATCGAGTTCGACGCGACCGAGTTCAGGTAGAGCTGAACCCTCCAGTTCGGAGAAAGACCTCTGGCCCCGTGCTTCAGGGCAACCATCTTGCCCAGACCCGTTCTATTCCCAGGGCCCATAGGCCCCCAGAGGGCTCCGAAGGCCACTTGCGCAATTCGCATGTATGTACATCTGCATTTACACAAGAACCGCCATGCTGCTGTTCGAATGGGACGATGAGAAAAGCCGCAGCAATCTCGAGAACCACGGACTGATGTTCGAAGACGCCCCGCTCGTGTTCGGGGGCCTGTGTTGGACCATCGAAGACAAGAGACGCGACTGCGGCGAACCGAGACAAATCACCTTCGGACAACTGCACGGGCGTTTGGTCGTCGTAGCTCACACCCCGCGGCCAGGCAGAACCCGCATCATCTCCATGAGGAAGGCCAACCAACGTGAAGAGAAGGCGTATCAAGAGCGACTTGAAGAGAATCGACGCGATGAAGGATGAGGACATCGACTACACCGATATCCCGGAATTCGACCCCGAGTTTCTCCTCACCGTCCCCGGAACGTTCTCGCCCGGCAAGAAGGCGATCTCCCTGCGCATCGACACCGACGTCCTGAAGTGGATGAAGGCCCAGGGCAAGGGCTACCAAAGCCGGATCAACGCCATCCTGCGCGCCGACTACGAGACGCACTGCGGCAAGAAGAGGTCCGGCCGGAAGTAGCCTTCGAAGAACAGGAGGGTGGACTCCTTCGTCAACACTTCACCCGACTTCGGAGGGGGGTTTGTCTCGCAAGAGAGCCAAGAGGGGGACGCTCTTTGCAGGCAGATCTACTCCTCCGTCTTGATCTTCTCCGACGGAATGGGCGGACCAGCCCCTCCGCCACACGGAGCAACCCTCAGTCGGCTGTCATCACTCGAGAAGGCAAAAGGCGGCGCGCAAAGACTAGCCCCTTCAATCGCGTAGGGCGACGAAACACTCCACTCGTACACTCGATATGAGCCGGTCACCTTCAGAGGGTACTTTGCACCAGCACGAGCAACAAGATATCCACTTGAATCCGCCACCAACCCCATAGCAGCTGTGTCGATCTCAACCGGAGAATCGGCCGACCAGACCTCAACGGTGATAGTGCCCAAACTGCGCCGCAGACTGCTTCCATGGGCTTCACCGGACAGTTCCGCTAATAGTTCCCATGTCCCACAGGCTGCGCTACCTTTGGAAATCACCAGGTACCGCCCATCATCGGAAAGCACTGCGCTGGGCGATGCTGTGGGGCTCCCATGCTTCTGAGCGAGACTTACTTGCAAGGCCAGGGTGGAACGATCGAGATTGCGGATATCAAGCTCAATTCTTCGCTCACTATTGCACCCCCCGAGGATCACGGAACCACTGAGTTCATTGGCGAATCGTGCAATGGGTGCCGTTGGGTCCTTGTCTGGCGCCACCTCTAGTACAGCCTGAAGTAGGCCCGGGAGCCCGAAAGCAAGTCGGTCCTTGCTGTCGAACTGATCCACGATCCGGCCAGCCTTCAGGTAGGCTTGCAGGCTGGGATTCTGCACCCAGTCGAAGCCGCGTAGTCGTGTCGCAAACAAGCGCTTGCCGTCGGTTAAGCTCCACACGTCCGCCCAACCGTTGCTTTCTTCGGCGATCAGAACCTCCATACCGGCGTTCGCCCGTTGGATATTGCCAAAGACCAGCCAGTCCCCGCCATCCAAACTACCGGCCATGGAGCTTGGGTATTCCTGCAAAGCAGACAGCGACAGCGTGCCAACGAGGCCCGGGGGCGCTGGGACGGGAACGGCAATGGCGAGTTGGTGATCGTCGACCGAAGCAAGGGCATGATCTCGGCTTGGGATTGGGCCCATCACAAGACAAGACCGACAGAGTCCTCTGCCACCACGATCTCGGCTTTGCCGTCTCCGTCCAGATCTCCAACGGCGAAACCATCTCCCCGATCGAATGAACCGGACTTGCCTGTCTTCTGACGGGAACTCTCATGGATAAAGACCGGATCTCCGGCTTCACGAACACTCCATCTGTACGCGTGCAGGCTTCCGTCGTTGTCCTTTGCAAGGATCAATTCCTGCTGTCGGGAACCGACATCACGCAGAACATTGCCGATCCCTATTAGATCCCCCCCATCGAACACCGTGACCCCTTCGGGATCATATGGACTTGTACATGCAAGAAAACTGATGTCGCCTCGAGCATTTGATAGATACAAGCCGAGCTGCCCACCATCATCCTCAGCCGTTAGCAGCAAGCCTTGGGCCGAAGCAACAAACGAAGTAGCGCTGAGTATGAACGCAGTGGTAAGTAGGCCGCGGGCCTCAGCAATAGAATACATCTCGTATACGCTCCATCTGGCTAGCCGGTTTCTAACGCCTTGCTCCGAATTGTAATCGCAGGATCCTGCGCGCCTACTACGAGACGCACCGCGGCACGAAAAAGCCAGGTCGAAAGTAGCCTACCGCTCGAAGGGCAGGAGGATCGTCTCCTCGGTCACTTCGCCCGGCTTGACGAGCAAGGACCCCGAGGTCTCCTGACCGCGATCCGTTCGGTAGGTCCAGTCGTACTCGCCGTGCGGAAGGCCTCGGAGCAACAGAGAGCCGTCCGCAGGCATGGACTGGATGCGCCCATCTCCGACCCACGACTGCACGCTTTCTCCCAAGGCCTTGGAGCGCAACTCCAACCCTTCCGCGGAAAACACGTCTCCGCTGCCGGACAGGCACGTCACCTTCAAGTCACCGAGGCGCCGCAGGGGGACATCCTGGACGGCGCGACCGGTGCGGGTCGCTTCTACCGTCGCCTTCAAAGGCCAGTATCCTGACGCGCTGCACTCCACGTGGTAGAGCCCCTTCCCTAGGCCCTGCCACTCGAGCACACCCTCGCTGTCCGGATACCGAATGCTGGTTGCGCGGGCGAGCCCTTCAGGTCTCAACCAGACGGCGACGCCGGTGACCGGTTGCCCGTCGTCGATGAGGCGCACTCGCACTTTGGAGCGCGGCTGGAAGACGAGCGTCTCGTCGGCAGCGACATCCCCACTCAGCCGCACCTCTTGCGCCTGCTCGCCGAGAGCCGAATGCCGCAGGTAGACCTGCACGGATCGACAGTCGGGAATCGGCAGACAGAAGCGCCCCTCTGCGTCGGTGTCGCCGGCCCCCACCCAGCCGGAGGACGATTCGAGGCACGTCACCTCGACCCCCACGCCCGAAACGGGCTCACCGCGCTCGTCGACGACATGCAAGCAGCGTTCCTCGGCCCCCAGCGGTATCGAGACCTCGATCAAGCCGCCCGAGTGCAGGGGCACGCGCTTGCTCCCGACCAGCTCGTCTGCGGCCCAGAGCTCCAGCGTGACCTCGTCCCCGAGCAAGCCCGAAAGCAGAACTCCCTCGGCAGGATCCATCTCCATCCGTCGCTGGGCGTCGCGCCCGTTCGGCTCACGGTAGTAGGCAACGAGGTCCAGGGAAGGAGCGGACACCTGTTCCTTGGAGGCCACGCTCACCTGAACCGATGCTCCTTCCGCGACGACGAGTTCGATCACCCAGGGCTTGCCGTCCAGGAGATCCCAGCGAAAGTGTTCCCGCGCGCCGTCAGGATAGACGAACTCGAACCTGTAATTGCCCGCGACGGCACCGGAGAAGGTGACCTCTCCTTCCGGGCCGAAGTCCACGGTCCCCAGTCGCTTCACGCCTCCGACGGACGCGAGCGAGAACTCCGAGAAGTCACGGACCGTGGACGACCGCAACTGCACGAGCAGCTCCCTGCCCCCGAAGAGAGGGATGACCCCGAAGTCCAGGGGCTCCTCCTCTTCCCCATAGGCCGAGACGATCACCCGTTCGTAGCCCTCCGCCTGAACCATGAGGCGCGCATCGCCCGGAGGAAAGGCGCGCGCTCGAAAGGTGCCGTCTTCGGCAACGGCCAAAGGCCCACCCCACGGCGTGAGCAGAACGTGGCCGTAGTTCGTGTAGGGCTGAACCGTCGCGGCGAGAACCGGCCCCCTGGACAGGCCGTCCACCACCTTGCCGAAGCCCTCCAAGGGCGAGGGCAGCTCGATGTAGACCTCTTCTCCTGGCTCCTTGCTGGCCTGGGCCGAGACAGCTGGAGAGCGGGGCAAGTCTCCGGAGTAGGCGTACAGCAAGAGGCCCCCGACCGGCACTCCCTCGAGCACGAAGTCGCCCTCTTCTCTGCCCTGGAAGCGCGCCGTCAACATCTGGAGAGGATCTTCCTTCCAGTACACGACCTCGAAGTCCGAAACCGGCATGCCTTCGTGAAAGACGAAACCGCGTAGCTGCCCGGCTTCTTCGAGCTCCACGACCAGAGGTTCGTCCGAGCCGAGATCCGCATCCACCGGCCCCAGGCTCTTCGTGGCATAGCCTTCCGCCTCGAGGTGCAGCCAGATCTGTCGCTCCGCGATGCCCTCCAGCTTGCACATGCCCGATGCATCGCTGAGCGCAGGCTCGGTGAATCCGTTTCCCTGCCACAGGGCGTAGGCCGCAGCCCCGACAATCGGAGCCCCTTGCCCGTCCTGAATCTCCACCCACAGAAAGTCGCCTTCCTCCAGCTCGAAGACGATCCGATGTGCTTCCCCAGCGCGAGGGGCAGCCTCGACCAGCTCCTGACCGGGAACCCCTTCGCCCGACAGGTAGTAGGTGTACTGGCCTCCAACCGCAGGCAACTCACCAGGCCCGAAGGAGCCTTGATCGTTCACGTCGAGCACTCCCAGCCACCGAGGCTCCTCTCCTCCGACAACGTCGATTCGAAGGCCCTTGGGGATCTCTGCGGCGGCACCCTTACGGACTTCACCGACCAGGGAGTAACTTCCAGCCAGGACAAGCTCCAAGGGAGACTCAGCAGCACCGTAGTAGGGCGCCGAGACCTGGCCTTGGTCACGGGCCACGAGCGCGCACCCCCCAGGCCATGCCGGCAAGATCACGCTCCCGGTCTGATCCGTGGTCTCCAGCCATCGGAAGATGCGCTGACCGAGATGGCGACTGGCCAAACCGGACTTGCGCTCCTCCGAAGAAACGTACCCGTAGAGTTCGACGAGCGCACCGGCCACAGGCTCGCCTGAAAGGTTGAGCACTCGAACTTCGACGGGCTCGGCCTCTTCGAGGCGGATTGTCTGCTCTTCTCGAACCGCTGCGTCGTGAGGCTCGAGGACTCGCAGCTGAGTACGGTAGCCGAGCTTGGAAACCCATAACGCCGACGCCTCAGGTTCGGAACCGGCCAGATCCAGGCGGAACTGCCCATCAGCACGGGTGAACTCGCTCCGAGACGCCTCCTCAACTTCAGCCCAATTCTGAGTCCCCCAGTTAAGATCGAACC